>NZ_JBHSEL010000123.1:0-71938 GCF_042653845.1 Daeguia caeni
CATTCAGACAATCCAACCTGGCGAATGCTTAAACTACTTCGCCAGTGCTGGATATGGTTCCATCAAAAAGTGAAATGCTCTAGTTAGCACAAATGGTTACGCCTGAAGTATGGAATCCTGTCCGGGATTATCAAAACAAAAAGCCCGGAAGTGTTGGCTTCCGGGCTTTTTGATTCGATTTGAGAGCTGAAACTAGCCTGCGTCCCTGATGCGGGCCTGAGCAACTTCAATACGCTCAAGCGTTTCCTTCAGCTCAGCCAGACGTTCGCGTTCAGCCTCGACAACCTCTTCACGCGCATTGGCAACGAACTTTTCATTGGCAAGCTTTCCCTTCGTGCGTTCAATGTCGGCTGTCACCTTGGCTGCCTCCTTTGCAAGGCGAGCTGCTTCGGCCTTGAGGTCAATCAGGTTGCCAAGCGGGATGGCAATGGTGGCCTCGCCGAGCAGCAATTGGGCTGCCCCCTTCGGGGCGACAGCTTCAAACGTGACGCTTTCGACGCGGGCAAGACGCTTGATCGCCGCATCATGACGGGCAAAGCGGTCCCTGGTCTGCGCATTCGCATCCAGTACGACGATTGGCGCAACCGCGCCAGCCGGGACATTCATTTCGGCACGCACAGAACGAATGCCACTGACCAGATCGACCAGCCAATTTATATCGCTTGCAGCCTCTTCATCCTCGAAGGAAAGCTCCGGCCAGGAAGCAAGCGCCAGAACGGTCTCACGCTCCTTGCCTTCGCCTGCAGTAAGCGCCCAGAGCTCTTCCGTCATGAACGGCATGAACGGATGCAGGATCTTGTAGATCTGATCCAGACAGTAAGCAGACGTTGCCTGTGCTTCTGCCTTGGCGGCTTCATCCTCGCCCATGAAGATTGGCTTCAGCAGCTCAAGATACCAATCGCAGAACTGGTTCCAGACAAAGCGATAGGCCGCACTGGCCGCATCATTGAAGCGGTATTGAGCTATACCTTCGGTGACGGCGCGGCATGCCTTGGTCAATTCGGTGAGGATCCAGCGATTGACGGTTAGCTTGGCATTGTCCGGACGGAAATCCGGATCAAGCCTGACACCGTTCATCTGGGCAAAACGTGTTGCATTCCACAGCTTGGTGCCGAAATTGCGATAACCGGCAATGCGTGCCGGATCGAGCTTCACATCACGGCCCTGAGCCGCCATGATGGCGAGGGTGAAACGCAGTGCATCCGCGCCATATTCATCCATCAGTTCCAATGGATCGATGACATTGCCCTTCGACTTCGACATTTTCGCGCCGTGCTTGTCGCGCACCAGAGCATGCAGATAGACGGTATGGAACGGGATTTCCTTCATGAAATGAAGGCCCATCATCATCATGCGCGCGACCCAGAAGAACAGGATGTCAAAGCCTGTCACCAGAACGCTGGTCGGGTAATAGGTTGCAAGCTCAGGCGTCTGATCCGGCCAGCCAAGCGTCGAGAATGGCCAGAGTGCTGACGAGAACCATGTGTCGAGCACGTCGCTGTCGCGTTCAAGCTCGACATCCTTGCCATAATGCGCACGTGCGGCGGCTTTGGCTTCATCTTCACTTTTTTCCACGAAGCATGTGCCATCCGGACCATACCAAGCCGGGATCTGGTGTCCCCACCACAACTGGCGCGACACACACCATGGCTGAATGTTTTCCATCCAGTCGAAATAGGTCTTCTCCCAGTTCTTCGGCACAATCTGCGTGCGGCCTTCGCGAACGGCGGCCATGGCCGGCTTGGCCAGCTCGGCAGCGTTCACATACCACTGATCGGTCAGATAAGGTTCGATCGGCACGCCGCCGCGGTCACCATGCGGCACGGCATGAACATGATCCTCGATCTTTTCCAGATAGCCGCGTTCCTGCATCAGTTCGACAATGCGGACACGAACCTTGAATCGATCCTGGCCATCCAGCTCATCAATCAGCGCCTTCAGTTCCGGCGTGAGCGACAAGCCTTCAAGAAAATCGGCATTGTCCCTGAGCGTGATTGACGCATTCGCCGTCATGATGTTGATGGCGCGCAGATTATTGCGCTTGCCGACTTCGAAGTCGTTGAAGTCGTGGGCAGGCGTTATCTTGACCGCGCCGGAGCCGGCTTCCGGATCGGCATAATCATCGGCAACGATCGGAATACGGCGACCGACAAGCGGCAGAACGACATTCTTGCCGACATGTGCCTGATAGCGCTCATCATTCGGATTCACCGCCACACCCGTATCACCCAGCATGGTTTCCGGACGCGTGGTGGCAACGACAATATAGGTCTGCGGATTTTCAGGATCAAAAGCGACATTTTCCAGCGGATAGCGGAAATGCCACAGATGGCCCTTCATTTCGCGCGACTCAACCTCAATATCCGAAATTGCCGTCAGCAGTTTTGGATCCCAGTTGACAAGGCGCTTGTCGCGATAGATCAGGCCCTGTTTGTACAGCGTCACAAAGACTTCCAGAACAGCACGCGACAGCCCTTCATCCATGGTGAAGCGCTCACGCGACCAGTCGCAGGACGCACCAAGGCGGCGCAGCTGGTTGGCGATCATACCGCCCGATTCAGCCTTCCACTGCCAGACGCGTTCAACGAATTTCTCGCGGCCCATTTCGTGGCGGCTTGGCTCCTTGCGCTGCGCAAGCTGGCGCTCCACCACCATCTGGGTGGCAATACCGGCATGATCCATGCCCGGTTGCCACAATACATTCTTGCCACGCATGCGCTCAAAACGGACCATGATATCCTGAATCGTATTGTTGAGGGCATGCCCCATATGCAACGATCCAGTCACGTTTGGCGGCGGAATCACAACGGCGAAAGGATCTGCACCGGGCTTGGCACCTGCGCCTGCCTTGAAAGCCCCTGCCTTTTCCCAGCGTTCGGCAATTTTCGGTTCTATCGCCGCAGCATCATAGGTCTTGTCGAGCATGGATTTATCCGGTCTTTTCGCAATCAAAGAGTTGAGGCTCAATAGCAATTAACGGCTGACAAATCACTTCAAAAGTGCACCAGAACACCCATATTGCAGTAAAAACAAACCCATCTGCCAAGCAGACGGGTCATTATGTCACGAAATATGGCTTACAAGGCAGTCAATGCGGCCTTACGCATGACGCGCGCCAATCCTGCATATTGTATTCCTGCAATTCAGGTCGAAAACGGTACCCGCTTCTCCTGGAACAGCTTTAACGTGCCCCTTGCACGATGCGCTCGATCTCCTCGCGCACCAGACGCTCCACCAGTTCTGGCAAATTCTTGTCCAGCCAGTCCTGCAACATCGGACGCAGAACATCCGATGCAATTTCATCGAAGGAACGGCGCGGCCCGGAATGAACCGCATGATTGAGATCCTGAAAGACAGCCGATACATGACGCGCCGTCGCTTGTGAAAGAATACGTCCGGCATCTTCCTCTGTCATCGCCATCTCCTCTGCTTCTTCGACTTCCGGTGCAGCCGTGACAGGCTCAGAATCGGCAGTTGCCGCAACCGGCTCATGCGTTGCAAGGGCAGCCTGAGGCACGTCCATGCCTTCTTCTTCCGCCTCATGGATTTCGTCTGCTTCAGCAGCAATCATCTCAGAAATTGAAGCCGCGCAGGACTCTTCCTCAATGGCCACGCTGACCGCGGGGACTTCTGCGCTGGCTTCCATTTCGGCAGGCACGGTGGAAACAGTTTCGGGCACATTCAGGGCTTCAACACCCTGCCTGTCTTCAGAAATGCTCCTTTTTTCCTCAGCAGAAGAGCGGCGAAGCTCGGATACCGTCGCATGCGCCGGTGCGGCCATGTTTTCTGTCACCGGATGGCGCACCACATCGCTGTCTTCGATAATCCGACGAATTGATGCCAGAATTTCTTCCATAGACGGTTCACGCGCTGCGCTGGATATTTGTGCCATAGCTTCCGTCTCTCTCAATTGCTGCCTACTGTGAGCAGGGAATCATCGAATTGAAATTAACGAAGCTTTAAGGTTTTGAGAATCCCCCTGCAGGTACAGGAAAATCGTACCCACAGCTTTATGCAGGACCAGCCAGAAACGAAAATGGCGCCCGATGGCGCCATTCGTCCCTTTAGGATCAATTATCGCCCGTCCGGGGTACGAAGACCGATCCACTTGTCCTTGACGGCCTTGTAATGTTCTTCAGGCTTGTATTCCGCCACATTGAGACGCAGCTTCTGGACCGTGAGCCAGCCCGTTGCATTGAGCAGTGCATAACTTGCCACAACCACATCACGCTCAGCCTGAACAAGGGCGATCTGCGCATCCACAAGATCATTTTGCGCATTCAAGACATCAAGCGTCGTACGCTGGCCAACCTTGCGTTCTTCAATGACGCCATTCAAGGCGAGCTGGCGTGCGACGATACCGTCGCGGCTTGCCTTCACATTGGCGCGTGCAGCCTCAAGCTGTGACCATGCCGCAGCGATGGCCTGACGAACCTTGTCCTGCGTCACATCCACTTCAATGCGAGCCTGCCCCAGTTTTTCCTTTGACTGGCGAACGAGAGCCGATGAACGACCGCCCGTATAGATCGGGATGGTGACATTGATGCCAACCGAAGCAGTATTGCCATCGCCTGCAGTGACCGAGCCGCCATAAGTCTCCAGACGGCTTGCACTGGCCGACAGGCCAACCCCCGGCAGCAAGGCACCTTCCTTGGACTTCACATCATAGCCCTGTGCATTGACCGCATATCGGGTTGCCAGAATGCCAGGATGCTCAACAAGCGCCGTCCTGAAGGCTTCATCTGGCGATTTGGGCAGATTCTTTGCAGCACTTGCCGCCGCAAGCTTGTCCGGCTGCTGCCCGATCACCTGCAGATATTGCGCTTCGGCCGATTTCAGGGTCGCACGGGCGCCATTCAGCTTTGCAATGGCCGATGAACGACTTGCCTGTGCCTGTGCAACATCGGTGCGTGTGCCCTCTCCGACTTCAAGCCTCGCCTGAGCGGCGCGAACCTGTTCATTCATTGCCGCCAGATTCTTTTCGTAAAGCGCGGCAATCTGGCGATACATATAGACGTCCATATAGGCCGTCACGGCTTCCAGAAGCGTATTCTGCTCCGTATTGCGCAGGTTTTCGCGTTGAGCAAAAACTGCTGTTTCCGCAGCAGCAACATTGTTCTTGGTCTGAAAACCATCAAACAGCATCTGGTTCAGCTGAATGCCAAAGGAACCAGTGGTACGATTGGTTCCACTGGACGTCGTACTGTTCACACTGTAGCTGCCAGTAATTTGCGGGCGATAGCCAGACTTGGCAATTGGAACATTTTCATCCTGAACGCGCACGCCAGCACGTGCAGAATTCAACGAGGCATTATTCTTGTATGCTTTTATCAAAGCACCTTGCAGCGTTTCAGCATTAGCCAACGGGCTGATCAACATGGTACCAGACAGGAGTGCTGCTGCCGCGAGAAGCCCTTTGCAAGCCTTTAACACCTTATACCTCTTCCAAATCCAAATCCTGCAGATCGAACCGATTGGTTCGAAGTCGCATTATTAATGTCCACGTGCTTCAATTTCCACCGTCATCGTCAGCCCCGCTGCAAACAAAATCATGATGTTGCAGATATGTATCAAAGCCTTGATCAGAACTGGAATGAAGGCACCTTCTCAAAACCTGGTAAAGGTTTGACCGCAGCATTGAAAACCGTGCGACCTGCGACCACACCGCTTTCCTTCACATAAATACGTGCGACACCGGCATTCCCCTGTCCTTCAACGACAACGAGACGACCGCCATCCTTCAGCTGATTAAACAGGGGATCCGGCACAAAGTCGACCGCCCCCTCCACGAAAATCACATCATATGGCGCTTCGGATGCATAACCCTCCTTGAGGTCGCCTGTCACGATCACAACATTGTCATAACCAAGTTCACGCATCCGCGCCGTGGCAATATCCGAGAGTTCTGAATCGCTTTCCAGCCCAATAACCGAGCCCGCAAGTCTGGAGAGCACGGCCGACGAATATCCGGTCGCGCAACCGACATCGAGCACAACATCCTTCTTGCCGACACGGGCAAGCTGGATCAGCTTTGCAAGCGGCGAAGGCTCCATGATGTAGCGGGTATTCGGGCCCTCGCCCTTAACCGGCTGGTCTTCATCAATATAAGCCAGGAGCTGACGGTGAGCCGGAACAAAAACTTCGCGGGGGACAGTCAGGAACGCGTCAATAACACCGTGATCCGTCACATCGGTGGTGCGAATCTGGTTGTCGACCATCTTGGTGCGAAGATCGTGGAAATCGGCTGTCATAGCCCTAACCCTTCCTTGCCGCACAATGCGGCTTTCATGCCATGTCATTTACGCAATGCTGTTTCCGATTGACGCCACTCAGAGTTCGCCATCGAACAGTTTCTGCAGTTTATGTGAACCGAAAACCGAAGTTTCCAGATGACTATCATGATGGCCAGATGAATGGGCAAACCATGCAAATCACCATCAAAATCCGAAATCAGAACCACAGCAGGTTTCGCAAAATTCGCCCAGACAGTCAATCAATCCCGGAGAAACTAACAGCTTCAGGTGCACACTACCAGAGATGGAAAGCGAACGTTTTCCACCCCGCCAGCCATCCTTTTGACAATTCTGCTCCTAGAGAACAGTCGCAGGATAACCCGCAGCCGCCAATGCATCGAGCATCACCTGACGGTCAACCGCGGTTTCCACTTCAACCGTATGCGCTTTTAGATCAAAAGCAGGTTTTGCTACCGGATCAAGACTGGAGAGAACCCGCGTGATATTGTCGACGCAACCACTGCATTTCATTTTTTCAATCAGCAATTTCATTTGATTGCCACCCATAGCAGTTTCAGGAAAAGTGAAAACCGGTTTTCCGTTTGGAGTTGCAGAAAACCAATATGTTAGAGCGTTTCAGAGTTAACGTGCAAATCCGAATTGCCCCCGGTACAACACGAGCGAAGGCTAAACCTCTCCATCGTGGCAAGGTCAAGAACAAAGCACATTCCATTCCGCACAAAATCCTGTGACAAGCCTTCCTCAATAACGAAATCCGGCCAATACGCCCCCAAACTGGCATATTCCAGCCTGCAGCTGCCCAATCGGCATGTCCGCGACATAGTAATTAATCCATTATTCAGTATTCTATATATTTATGATATTATTATATAAGAGGGGGGGGGAATATCTGCAGCCAGTGAAAAACCTTGCCGCAATCTGTGGTTGAATGTAGACTATTTCAAACTACCAGACAAAGTGCATTTGTCATTATGACTGACATTCCTGCATATAGGCATATTGTCTGGATTTATCGTGTCGGGTGCGTTCGCGCCATTCTGGTCGGCCTTCCATAATTTCACCACAAGCAAAATATCAACAATAATCAACCAAGAAATACAGGTTTCAGTGGGGCGCTCAGTGAACACAAGATCCATATGCATTGCAACCGTTACACGCAACCGCCCACTGATGCTCAGGAACTTGTATCATTCTCTGAGCAATATTGCGGATATACAAGAATACCGGATCAGTTTTCTGATCGTCGAAAACAACCAGACGGCGACGCTGCATGATGTCGTGCAGGATATTATCAACACCTGCAATCTTCGTCTGGAATATATCGTTGAAAACGATATCGGCATTTCCTTTGCCCGCAACCGGGCAATCGAATATGCCATTGCAAACAGGCATGATTTTCTGATCTTTGTCGATGACGATGAATTTGTGGATCCTGACTGGCTTGCCAATCTCCTGGCCAGACAGGAAAAGTCTGATCTCGACCTTGTCGGCTCACTCGTCCTGCCAAAACCCTTCAGTGACGATCTGACCTGGCAGCAATGTCTGGTCTGGCGATCCATTGAATGTCATAGTGCCAGAACGGAAACCCGGCATCGAAAATTATGTGAACAGGGGCTCGATCACCGCATCAAGATTGCAACCGGAAGCTGGCTGGGACGGATCGCCTTTTTCGAAGAAACCGGTCTCAGATTCGATACCGGACTGGGTCTGTCGGGTGGTGAAGACTGGAAACTGTTTCATGAAGCGCAAGCGCAGGGCGCAAAGACCGGCTGGGCCCCGGATGCGATCGTTTATGAGACGGTTCCCGCGACGCGATTGAAATTTTCCTATCAGTTCAAACGCAACCGGGATCATGCCAACACACAGTTCTGGTTGCTTTATCGCCGCAATCCACGCAAGGCCCTGCTGAAATGGCCGCTTTATTTCATTATACGTTCGTTGAAATTCCTGCTCGCCGTATTGGCAATTCCATTCACGGGGGGACGCTCCATTCTGAGCGCCAGCAAATCACTCGGCGCCATCATCGGCCTCATCGATTGCCTGAAAGGTCATCGCACGCATCATTATAATACCATATATGGCAACTGATGCAGTCACGGGTGGATGACCGTGCGCGTGGAGCGCCAACTGTTATCAATACCAGCCAACAGCGATCTTGGCTTCTTCCGACATGCGATCAGCCGTCCAGGGCGGATCGAATGTCATGGTGACCTCAACATTGGAAACGCCTTCGACCGTACCCACGGCATTCTGAACCCAACCCGGCATTTCTCCGGCAACCGGGCAGCCCGGTGCAGTCAGCGTCATTTCGATCTTGACCGTGCGGTCATCCTCGATGTCGATCCTGTAAACAAGGCCCAGCTCGTAAATATCGGCGGGAATTTCCGGATCATAAACAGTCTTGAGCGCAGCGATAATGTCGTCTGTCATGCGCAGCAACTCATCCTGCGGAATGGCGGAGGCCGAAAAATCCGTCTTGTTTTCAGCCCGCTGATCCGCTGGGGCTGCATGGTCGGCATTATCCTGCGTTTTGTGATCCATCTCGGTCATCCGAAAAACTTTCTTGCCTTTTCCAGGGCTTCCGCCAAGGCATCCACTTCAGCGCGCGTATTGTAAAGGCCAAAGGATGCGCGGCATGTCGATGTTACACCGAAACGCTTCAAAAGTGGCTGTGCGCAATGCGTGCCAGCCCGTACCGCAACCCCTGCCCGGTCAATCACCATCGATACGTCATGCGCATGAATGCCTTCAAGCGCAAAGGAGATGATTGCGCCCTTGTCCGGCGCATTGCCGAAAATGCGCAGCGTATTGATGACGCCAAGCCGCTCATGCGCATATTTGCGCAGATCTTCCTCATGCGCGAGAATGGCATGACGGCCGATCTTTTCCATATATTCCAGTGCAGCCGCAAGGCCAATTGCCTGCACGATCGGCGGTGTTCCCGCCTCAAAACGATGCGGTGGATGATTATAGGTGACGTATTCTTCCGTCACTTCCTCAATCATTTCGCCGCCACCCTGAAACGGGCGCATCTGTTCCAGCATTTCGGCGCGACCATAAAGCACGCCAATGCCCGACGGGCCATAGACCTTGTGGCCAGTGAAAACATACCAGTCGCAACCGAGATCCTGCACATCAACCGGCAGATGCACCGCACCCTGACTGCCATCGACCAGCACCGGAATACCACGCGCATGGGCAAGCTCGACGATCTTCTTGATCGGCGTGACTGTGCCAAGCGCATTGGACATGTGGGTAATGGCAACAAGCCTTGTGCGCTCGGTCAGGCGCTTTTCAAATTCCTCGATATGAAACACACCATCATCATCGACCGGCGCAAAAACCAGTCTTGCGCCCTGGCGCTCGCGGATGAAATGCCACGGAACAATATTGGAGTGATGTTCCATGATCGAGAGCAGGATTTCATCGCCTTCGCCGATATGCGGCATGCCATAGCCATAAGCGACCGTATTGATCGCTTCGGTTGCATTCTTGGTGAAAACGATCTCGTTCACCGAACCGGCATTCAGAAAACGGCGAACCGTTTCGCGCGCCTTCTCATAAGAATCGGTCGCGGCATTGGACAGGAAATGCAGGCCGCGATGCACATTGGCATATTCGCTGGAATAGGCAGATGTCACCGCATCAATCACACATTGCGGCTTTTGCGCCGAGGCACCATTGTCGAGATAGACCAATGGCTTGCCATGCACCGTACGCGACAGGATCGGAAAATCCCGGCGAATAGCTTCGACGTCATAAGCTGCATTGAGCGGTTTCTTCTGGTCCATGATCGTTCCTTCAGCCATTCGGCAGATAAACGGGGCACAATAATGCGCCCCATCTCAATCAATCAGGCATGGACGGCAAGCCAGTCGGACAGCACATTTTCCAGTGCCTCGACCAGTGTCTCGTCTTCCAGCTCCTCAATGATTTCGGCAATGAAAGCCTTGATCAGGAGACCACGGGCTTCATTTTCCGGAATGCCGCGCGCCATCAGATAGAACAGATAGTCCTTCGACAGTTCGGCAACCGTTGCGCCGTGGCCGCAAGCAACGTCATCAGCAAAGATTTCAAGCTCAGGCTTGGCGTCAAACTCGCCCTCATCAGACAGAAGCAGCGTGTTGCAGGCCATGCGCGCATCAGTCTTCTGGGCGATCTGGGCAACACGGATCATGCCCTGGAAGGCGCCGCGCGCGCGGTCTTTCACCACATTGCGTACGATTTCCGAAGAGCGGGTGTTTTCCACCAGATGACCAACGGTCATGGTGACATCGGTATGGCTGTCATCGGCGAGAAGATTAAGGCCACGCAATTCGAAGTCGGAATCCTCGCCCTCGACATTGACATGCACTTCCTGACGGATGAGCTTGCCACCGGCATTCACGACATAAAGCGTGAGCTTCGCGCCCTTGCCAAGGGTTGCATTGAACTGTGCAAGTTGCGTGGACTGACCAAAATCGCGCAGGATGACCCAGATGATTTCTGCGCCATCGCCAACCTTCACATGGCTGACTGTAGTGGAGAAGGCATCACCCTCACCGCCCGTCTGGCGTTCAATGATGGTGGCCTTGGCATTGGCGCCGATCTCAACCGGAAAACGCGTATGACCCTGACCACTCTTCTGGACATTCTGGATTTCCAGTGGAGCTTCGAGTTCAGCACCTTCAGCAATCGACACAAGCCAGCCATCGCTGACATATGCCACATTGATCTGGCCGATCGCATCGTCACAGCCGCGCGTGCCAAGCTGACCGGCAATCGTGCCATCAGCCAGAGCATCACGTACTGCACGCAACGAAACACCTTCCGGCGCCCTGGAAGCAAGCGCTACCCCATTGCTTGTGGCAATAACGGATGAACCGGCAATGAGCGGCGCGCGTGGCTGTTCGCCTGCCGCATTATCAAAGGCCGGAACACCCTTCAGCAGGGTACGGAAATCGGTATAGTGCCAGCTCTCAATGCGGCGTGATGGAAGACCATTGAGCTTGAGCTGCTCAAGAGCCGCATCACGCGCAGTAATGACATCGCCATTGCCAGCCAGTTCGCCGATACGGTCAGCAAAACGGTCGATCAGAACCGTTTCAGCCGGTGTTCTCGGCCTTGCGGCGGTCTGGATATTCATGATCCAACCCTCCTCAGGCCGCTTCGCCGATCACATCGGCATAACCATTCTGTTCAAGATGCAGCGCAAGGTTCTTGTCGCCAGACTTGATGACCTGCCCCTTGTAAAGAACATGCACGGTATCAGGAACAATGTGCTCAAGCAGACGCTGATAGTGGGTGATCACGATCACGGCACGATCCGGCGAACGCAGTGCGTTGACACCGTCAGAGACGATCTTCAGCGCATCAATATCAAGGCCGGAGTCGGTTTCATCGAGAACGCAGAGGCTTGGCTCCAGAAGCTGCATCTGCAGGATTTCCGCACGCTTCTTTTCACCGCCCGAAAAACCGACATTGAGCGGACGCTTCAGCATGTCCATGTCGATATTGAGGCCGGCAGCGGCTTCCTTCACGCGCTTGATGAATTCCGGGATCTTCAGTTCCGGCTCTCCGCGCGCCTTGCGCTGGGAGTTCATGGCAACCTTCAGGAATTCCATCGTGGCAACGCCCGGAATTTCCAAAGGATACTGGAAGGCCAGGAAAATGCCCTTGGCAGCACGTTCTGCCGGGTCGAGTGCGAGAATCGACTCACCATTGTAGAGAATGTCGCCTTCGGTCACTTCATAGTCTTCACGACCGGCCAGAATATAGGAAAGGGTCGACTTGCCCGATCCATTCGGCCCCATGATCGCAGCCACTTCCCCCTTGTTGACGGTGAGGTTCAGGCCACGGATGATTTCGGTGTCCGTGTCGGCGATCTTTGCATGAAGGTTCTTGATCTCAAGCATGGGTATAAACCTTGGATTGTCCGGCTGGCATCGTCCAGCCGCAAAAACGGGATGGCGAAGGTGGCCGTCGGCAGAAATCAGCCGACGCTGCCCTCAAGCGAGATGCCGATCAGCTTCTGTGCTTCGACGGCGAATTCCATTGGCAGTTCCTGAATGACTTCCTTGACAAAGCCATTGACGATGAGGGCAATCGCCTCTTCTTCCGGAATGCCACGCTGCATCACATAGAACAGCTGGTCTTCGGAGATCTTCGAGGTGGTTGCCTCATGTTCGAACTGCGCGGTCGCGTTCTTCGCCTCGATGTAAGGCACGGTATGGGCGCCGCATTCATTGCCGATCAGAAGTGAGTCGCACTGGGTAAAGTTGCGGGCATTTTCCGCCTTGCGGTGAGCTGTCACCTGACCGCGATAGGTATTGTTGGACTTGCCGGCAGAAATACCCTTGGAGATGATGCGGCTCGACGTATTCCGGCCCAGATGGATCATCTTGGTGCCGCTGTCGATCTGCTGATGACCGTTGGAAACGGCGATCGAGTAGAATTCGCCACGCGAATTGTCACCGCGCAGAATGCAGGACGGATATTTCCAGGTGATCGCAGAGCCGGTTTCAACCTGAGTCCAGGAAATCTTGGAATTGACACCACGGCAATCGCCACGCTTGGTCACGAAATTATAGATGCCACCCTTGCCGTCCTTGTCGCCCGGGAACCAGTTCTGGACGGTGGAATATTTGATTTCGGCATTATCAAGCGCAATCAGCTCGACAACTGCAGCATGAAGCTGGTTTTCATCGCGCTGCGGTGCGGTGCATCCTTCCAGATAGGACACATAGGCGCCCTCATCAGCAATGATGAGCGTGCGTTCAAACTGACCCGTCTTGCGTTCATTGATACGGAAATAGGTCGAAAGCTCCATCGGGCAGCGTACGCCCTTCGGCACATAGACGAAGGAACCATCGGTAAAGACGGCCGAGTTCAGTGTCGCGTAGAAATTATCCGTCACTGGCACAACCGATGCCAGATATTTCTGCACCAGTTCCGGATGCTCGCGGATCGCTTCGGAAATCGAGCAGAAGATCACACCAGCCTTGGCGAGCTCTTCCTTGAAGGTCGTAACGACCGAAACACTGTCAAACACGGCGTCAACCGCCACACGGCCAGACGCATAGACATTGTCCGACGGATTGCCGTCGATCTCGCTCGGCTCACCCTGCTTGCGCACGCCGGCCAGAATTTCCTGCTCGCGCAGCGGAATGCCAAGCTTTTCATAGGTCTTGAGCAGTTCCGGATCGACTTCGTCCAGTGACTTTGGGCCTGTCTGGTTCTTTGGCGCCGCATAATAATAGGCGTCCTGAAAATCGATCTTCGGATAATTGACGCGCGCCCAAGTCGGCTCTTCCATGGTGAGCCAGCGTTCATAGGCCTTCAGACGCCATTCCAGCATCCATTCCGGCTCATTCTTCTTGGCCGAAATATAGCGGATAACGTCTTCATTCAGGCCCTTTGGGGCTTTTTCGGTTTCGATTTCGGTTTCAAAACCATATTTGTACTGATCCACGTCAAGTCCGCGGACCTGATCGATGGTTTCCTGCACGGCAGGCATTGGCGTTCTCCATCCTCGTCGGGGTCAAGGCCCAACAGTTGCAAACGTCACAGGGCAACAGCCGCATGGCTGCCGCCACAATATAGTGTGCGTGACGCTTCTTTAAAACCTCTCTAAACTAAATTTCAAGCGCGTCAGCCAAATTTGACAGAAAAATCACGATAAATCTGTTCAACTTTTTCACGATCACATCAGCAATTCACGATGAGGGGCTGTATGAAGCATTGATCGTGCCAATTGCACGGGCATGCACGATCGTTCCGGACGCTTGCCTGCGATTCTCTGAAGTGTCGGTAATGCAGCCGTGGTGATCACGCCATGTCCTGATGCGTTGTCCTCTTGTGACGCTCGACGATGATTTTCAGTGCTTGCAGGAAAGCCTCAACAGCAGCCATGTCCGTATCCGGCGACAGAGACACGCGCAGCCCCCCCGGCCCATCGGCATGCCCCATGGCAGCCAGAACATGGCTTGGCCCCACCTTGCCTGACGAACAGGCTGACCCTGCCGACAAGGCGATTCCGGCAAGATCAAAGGCGATCTGCACTGTCTCCGCCTTCTGGCCATTGAGTGAAAAGAAAGTGGTATTGGGAAGCCGGATGACATTCAGCCCGTGAACGGTCGCATCGGGGGCTATTGCCATCAGGCCCTTTTCCAAAACGTCGCGCATGTCATTCGACCAGCCTGTCGTCTCCAGACGTGCTTTTGCAACTTCGGCCGCCGCACCAAAACCGGCAATCAGCGGCAAGGCTTCCGTACCTGCGCGATGGCCCTTTTCCTGTCCACCACCACGCACAAGCGGGCGTGGCATCATCAGATCGGTGATGGAAATGACCGCGCCAATGCCCTTGGGGCCACCGATCTTGTGCGCGGAGATGATGAAATAATCACCGCAATTATCTGTAATATCGAGCGGAATTCGCCCTGCTGCCTGAACGGCGTCAACGACATAGATGCCACCTGCAGCCTTGACAATTCCGGCTATCTCCCGGATCGGCTGGAGAATGCCCGTTTCATTATTGGCTGCCTGAACGGCAACAAGCGGCAGGCCGTTTTCCCGGTCATGTGCGTCAAGGGCGGCACGCAAGGCGTCCAGACGCAGAATGCCATTCGCATCAACCGGCAGAATCGTGATCTGTTCCGAGGAAAACTGACCACCGGCCAGCATGCAGGGATGTTCCGTCGCGCTGACATAAAGATGCGACGCGCGCACGGGCGCGCGCCCCATCATGTAATGCGGGGTAAGCAGTGTGGAAGCAGCCTCGGTTGCGCCGGAAGTAAAGAAGACATGCTCAGGCCTGGCATTGACGAGGGCTGCCACATTGCGCCGTGCTGCCTCCACAATGGCGCGGGCAGCGCGCCCTTCGCGATGCACGGATGAGGGATTGCCTATCATGTCGAGTGCGCTGATGATGGCACTGCGCGACTCGTCAAGCAAAGGCGCACTGGCATTATAGTCCAGATATAGCCTCTTGCCGCTAGCGCTCACCTTACCTATCTCCTATACGATGAAGCGGACGCGCAATTTTCTTGTATTTTCAGTCAAGAAAAGCCTATTAAACCGCTACAGGAGCTGAAACACATGTTTTCGCCAGACCGGCTTTTGAAATGCAGGCTGCATATTCAAATGTCGATCAGAAAGCATGTGTCCAGCCATATGAATTCCTGACCGGTTCTAGAAGCGACGTCACACCACGTCAAGTTCGCAACCGGTCTTCCCGTCACCAGCGGAGTAACCATGCCAGAAGTCATTTTTAACGGACCTGCCGGACGCCTCGAAGGCCGCTATCAGCCTTCGCGTGAAAAGAATGCCCCGATTGCGCTTATCCTGCATCCTCATCCGCAATTTGGCGGCACGATGAACAACAAGATCGTCTATGATCTGTTCTACATGTTCCAGCAGCGCGGTTTTACCACGCTGCGCTTCAACTTCCGCGGTATTGGCCGCAGTCAGGGTGAATTCGACCATGGCACGGGCGAATTGTCGGATGCAGCCAGTGCACTTGACTGGGTACAGGCACTGCACCCTGATTCCAAGACCTGCTGGGTGGCCGGTTATTCCTTCGGCGCCTGGATCGGCATGCAGCTTCTGATGCGCCGTCCGGAGATCGAAGGCTTTATCTCGGTTGCGCCGCAGCCGAATACCTATGACTTCTCCTTCCTCGCACCCTGCCCGTCTTCGGGGTTGATCATTCACGGCGATCAGGACAAGGTTGCCCCGGCCAAGGACGTGCAGGCGCTTGTCGACAAGCTCAAGACACAAAAAGGCATCACTATCACCCAGAAGACGATTGAGGGCGCCAATCACTTCTTCGCCGGCAAGGGCGATGAGCTGATTGCGGAATGTGCCGAATATCTGGAACGCCGCCTTGCAGGTGAACTGGTTGAAGTACGCCAGAAGCGCCTGCGCTAAACAAGCCATTCAGTAAATCCGGCCATCTGGCCGGATTTTCATTTATGCGGGCGGACGAGAATGCCACCGCTCACCGGTTCAATGCATCCCGTCGTGCCAGGATAGGTCAAGGGCAGGCCGCGCAGAGAGCGTACCGCCAGATAGGCCCAGGCTTCAGCTTCCATCGCATCGCCATCAAGACCGGCACTCTCCGCAGTCATCACACGTGCACCAACCCTTTCAGCCAACGCAGTCAGCTCCGCCATGATGGCAGCATTCCTGCAGCCGCCGCCGCTGACAACATAGGTTCGCGGCTGTTCCGGCAAATGGGTGGCGGATTTGAGAATCGCTGCCGCGGTCACAAAGGCAAGCGTGCGCGCACCATCGGCAAGGCTCATCTCGCCACGTTCCGGCACGACAAAATCGCCGCGGTCGAGTGATATGCGCGCATTGCCGCTGAAGAAGGGATGACCAAGATAGCGTGCGGCCACCGTTTCATCGACAAGGCCGCTCATGGCAATGTTTCCGCCGGCATCGTAACTGCCGGCATTGTTCAGCTCCATCCACTGATCGATCAGCATATTGCCAGGGCCGCAATCAAAGGCAACAAGCTCGCCTGAACTGCCGACAAAAGTGAGATTGGATATGCCACCAATATTGACAAAAACAACAGGAATCCCAAGACCCTGCGGCAGATTGCGGGCAAGGGCTGCGTGATAGGCAGGCACGAGTGGTGCGCCCTGCCCGCCATGACGCATATCCTGCGCACGCATGTCAAAGACAACATTGATGCCGGTTTCCTGCGCCAGAAGCGCACCATCTCCGATCTGCACGGTCAGTGCCTGCAAAGGCCTGTGCAGGACTGTCTGGCCATGAAAGCCGATCACATCAATATCATCCGGCCGCAAACCATGCACATGCAGAAAATCATGCACGGCAACGGCATGAAGCAGCGTCAGATCTCGTTCGAGACGGGCAAGCAGGCCGGGACGCTGAGTGCGCACGGAAATTTCCCGTGCATCCTGCAGCCCCTGTTTCAGCCGGTTGCGGAAGGCAGAATCATAAGACACGGATGCGGAAGGCCCACGCTCGACCCGGTTTTCGCCATCAGTAGTCAAAAGCGCAATGTCGATACCATCCATAGAGGTGCCGCTCATCAATCCGATAGCGCGCTTTAATTCAACCATGCTGACGATCCTTGTTATTCTGGCATATTTGATGATAAAGGCCTGTATATCACAATGCGGCAAGCGCTTGCTTGCCTTCCAGTTACAATCTCGCCTCTTAGTCAGGAAATGGGCATGTCCGGTTTCAAATCCGATTTTCTTCGCACGCTTTCCGAACGCGGCTTTATTCATCAGATATCCGATGAGAGCGGCCTTGACGAATTGATGTCCAAGGAAACGGTTGCGGCCTATATTGGCTTTGACCCGACGGCCTCAAGCCTGCATGCAGGCGGGCTGATCCAGATCATGATGCTCTATTGGCTGCAGCAGACCGGCCACAAGCCGATTGCGCTGATGGGCGGCGGTACGGGCATGATCGGCGACCCCTCCTTCAAGGACGAAGCACGCAAGCTGCTGACCGAAGAGACGATTGCCGAAAACATTGCCGGCATTCAGCGCGTTTTTGCCAATTACCTTACCTTCGGTGAAGGTCCCACCGATGCGATCATGGTCAACAATGCCGACTGGCTGCGCAACATCAACTATCTCGAATTCCTGCGTGATGTTGGCCGGCACTTCTCGGTCAACCGCATGCTGTCCTTTGATTCGGTCAAGCTGCGGCTTGAGCGCGAGCAGTCGCTCTCCTTCCTCGAATTCAACTACATGATTCTGCAGGCCTATGACTTCGTCGAACTCAACCGGCGCTATGGCCTGCGTCTGCAGATGGGCGGCTCAGACCAGTGGGGCAATATCGTCAATGGCATTGATCTTGGCCATCGCATGGGTACGCCACAGCTTTATGCCCTCACCTCGCCGCTGCTGACCACGGCTTCCGGTCAGAAAATGGGCAAGTCGCTGGGCGGCGCAGTCTGGCTCAATGCCGACATGCTGAGCCCCTATGATTTCTGGCAGTACTGGCGCAATACCGAGGATGCCGATGTCGAGCGCTTCCTCAAGCTCTATACCACACTGCCGCTGGACGAGATCGCCAAGCTTGCAGCCCTTGGCGGATCGGAAATCAACGAAGCAAAGAAGATCCTCGCCACCGAGGTAACGGCAATGCTGCATGGCCGTGCTGCGGCTGAAGAAGCAGCCGAAACCGCACGCAAGACCTTTGAGGAAGGCGAGCTTTCGGAAAACCTGCCGACCGTCGGCGTGCATAAGGCAACGCTGAATGATGGCATTGGCGTTCTGTCGCTGATGGTACTGGCGGAACTGTGCAACACCAATGGTGAGGCACGCCGCCATGTGGAAGGTGGCGCCGTCCGCATCAATGATGAGCCGGTCGGCGATCCGCGCATGGTGGTGAATGCGTCAGCGCTCAATGAACAGGGCGTCATCAAGCTGTCGCTCGGCAAGAAGCGCCATGTGCTGATCCGCCCAGCCTGAGATCATATGCAATGCTTTTAAAAGCCGGGTCGCAAGATCCGGCTTTTTTTATTAAATCTCATTATCAGGACTATAATATATATTATTGATTTTTAATAATTTTTTAGAACTCAAAGATCGAACGAAAAATACCTGGTGCAATGATGGAAATCGGATTGACCGTAACATGCGGATGCTTGGCATTGCCCGTCAGCTTATAGGTAATGCCGATAAGGCCGCCGTCACGGCCATTGCCAAGCAGGGCGCCAACGATCGGAATGTCGCCAAAGATTCGGTTCAGCCCATAGGCTGGCATGAAGGTGCCCGTAATCGACATATTGCCTTTCTGGTCGTAGAGCGTGCCCTGAAAGGTCGTGCCAATGGTCGGGCTGCGCACCACCCCTTTGGAAAGATTAAGATAGCCCTTGCCTTTTTCGATCAGGGAAAAACCGCGTTCAACATCAACACGGGAGACATCAATATTGCGCTTGACTGCCTGATTGAGGCTCTTGCCACCGGCAGGTGCGCTGGAAACCAGACTTGCCAGACGCGGCTCATTGATGATGGAGAAATTGCGCGCATCAATCTGGCCGGTGAGTGGCCGATCGCCTTGCGCTGCC
This sequence comes from Daeguia caeni, assembly GCF_042653845.1. Lineage (NCBI taxonomy): Bacteria > Pseudomonadati > Pseudomonadota > Alphaproteobacteria > Hyphomicrobiales > Brucellaceae > Daeguia > Daeguia caeni. The sequence goes on from NZ_JBHSEL010000123.1 coordinate 19,294, forward strand.
AGCCCCACCGTGATCTTGCCTCCGTGCATCTTGTCGTAGAAATCAAAGAAACGCAGCACCGACCCCGCATCATCGGATTGCAGCGAAATCGATCGCGCATTGCCCTGCTCATTGTTCGTCACCACGAAGGCTTTTCCTGACATTGTCTGGGCATTGACGGAAAAACCAGAAATCTTGTTGCCGGAGCTTTCATAAGAAAGATTTACGTTGCGCAACGCTTCGCCATTAAAACCGTCGACCTCATCAATATGGGCGCTGACGACAATACGGGGAGCATCAGATTTCCTGCCATTTGATTTTTCGCCAAGTTCGGTCGCCTGCCGGATCAAGGCTCGCGCATCAAACCGGCTGCCCAGCACATTGACGCGGTAGCCATTGCCGTTCCGGCCTACCGTCACGCGCAGATTGTCATTACGGTTCAGTCTTACGTCGGTAAAGTCAGCCTTTTGCAGATCACCATTTGCGATCACGATATTGCCGCGTGCGCCAAACGTATCCGCTGTCAGGACAAGATTGCTGATCTCGATCCTGCGCTTGTCGGGCTGGCCATTTTCTCCCACGCTCTGAATGAGATCAAAACTGGCCCTGGCAGGAACCCCCACGCCCTTGCGCCAGCCAAGCCAGACCAGATCAATGCCCGCCTTGGTCAGATCAACGCTGACAGGGCGCTTTCCGCCCTGGGCCATACCGATATCAACCGTAACAAGACCGGAAAAAATCGTATCCGTGCCCGGCAGCATGATGTCTCTCGCCTTGTTGTCAAGCGAAAGCGTGACTTTCTGATCGCGCTTGACCGCGCCTGACAGATTGATCGGTTCCGTGATCGTGACTCTGGCCGGAATGCCATCGAGCTTTGCATCCGCGGCAATGAAGGCGGCGGACTGGTCAACCTTGATCGTGCCTGAGGCATCCGCCACCAGCGAACCGCCAACAGGTTTGCCAATATCAACATCCTTGAAAGCGAAATCGGCGCTCCATTTCAATGTGCCGGGGGGCGGATTGCGCGTGACCGAGAAAGCAACCTTGACATGCCCATTGACCTCACCGCTTATGTCAGACGGGCTGAAGGGAACGGAATTGCGAATATCGATCGGCTTATAGCCGGCAAGTTCCATGATCGCCGCCGCATCGCCCGACAGACCCAGATCCAGGCTGGCGATAACCGGGCGCTGCGCCCCCCATGGAATGATCAGGGTGCCAGCCCCGACATTCACCTGACGGTTGTTTGCGGTATAGGCAATGCCCTTGTCCAGCCTGATGGTGGTATACGCACCGCGAACCGAGACTTCCCCATCCGCATCGCGCACGGCGGGCAGATCGCCAATCACGTCAAAACGCGTATCGGCAATCCTGAAATCCGCCTTGATTTCCTCACCCGTCAATGGGGCTGGCAGGCCCGGGCCATTGAAACGTCCGCCGGGCAGCGAAATATCGATCCGGCTGTCATAGAGATAGCCACCAAACAGATTCTTCAGCACCCAACTGCGCGCGCCATCGGCCACATCAACCGGCCAGAGATGCTTGGCATCGGCGACCGGCATTTTAGGGATGCGCAGCATGAAGATCATTTCGGGCGAGCCTGCGCCAAAGCCCATGCTGCCCTGACCATATAGCTCACCGTCCTTGGTCTTTATATCGAGATTGCCAAATTCAATGCGCTGTTGCTCGACCAGAAAACGCCCGCCAATCCGAGCGGCGAACTGGAGGGGCACATCGTTGGATTCCGCCGGCTTGCTCACGGCATCATTGGTCAGGACTTCAAAACGATAAGCGGGCTGGTCGGTTGTATTATCGCTCAAGGGCTGCGGGCCAAAGGCGCCATTGAAGGAGGTCTTCAGGCCACCAAGCTGGAAGCTGGACTCCAGAATCTCGATCTTGTCGCTGCCCTGGACAAAACGCAGATTGACAGCCGCCGAACCATGCATCTGCCCGATACGGCCCATATCAAGATCAATGTCGTCAAGCGCAAACGAGGCATCAATCTGTTCTGACGCAGAATCGCTTGCGATAGAGCCGGAAAGGGAAAGCTGTGCTTTCGACAGCAATGAAAAATGCGCTGGATTGGCGCCCTGCCCCTCAATGACAGGTGCAACTGCCGGGGATGAGCCGATAGCAACGGGAATATTGCTGAGCTCAAGACTGAAGGCGTGCAGTGCCTTGTCCTTGGCCTTGCGGTCAGCCTGCCCAGTGACTTCAATTGTCTTGCCCTGCCATTCCACGGCACCGGCAATGGCAAGCTTGCCATTGCTATCCGTCAGATCCAGATTGCGAATGGTAAGGCTGTGATGCGTTTCGCCCGCCATGAATCCCAGTTCGCCATCGGAAATGCGAATGGAGCGAGTTTCCTGTGCGTCAAGCAATTCCAGACTGCGTCGCATCAGGTTAAAAATTTCTGCCGCGACAGCATCCATATTGACATGGCCCGATGGCGTATAGGGCAAGGATTTCCAGAAACCCGCCCCTTCCACGACCGGCAATTCAAAGGAAAAGCCGGAAACTTCGAGGGCAGCAATCCGCACCCGCCCGGTCAGCAGCCCAAGCGGGGAAAGCCCCAGCCGGACAGAGCGAACATGCTCAAGATGAACACCCTGTTTGGGATCATCAATGGAGACATCGGTTGCCTCTATGGCAACATAGCTGGAGGCATCGAGCGACAGTTCCGTATTGCCAATCGAGGCTGAAGCCCCTGCACCCAGAATATGGGTGAGGCTGTTTTGCGCTTCCCGGCGCAACAGATCGCTGTCCACGCCGCCGCGCAGCACGACAAAACCCAGCCCGCCCAGCAGAGCGAGCAGAATAAACAGGGAAAAGATGGCATGGGCCAATCGCGAAACAAGACCACGTTTCCTGCGCTTTGCAGGCGAAACAAACGCCCCCGCATCGTCAGAAGCGAGACGTTCAATCCTCTTCAATTCCTGCTTCGTAAAGCGAATGTTGCGCAGTTTTGCTTTCAATAATTCAGCCAGATCCCAAATCACGCAGCTTGAGCAATCCAGGTTTTCATAGAAACTCTGGATGGCTCTCGCATATTATTTTCGCAGTTCCGGATGGGAAACCGGTCCTTTCCTGAAACTGCTCCAGAACCGAATAATGCCGGCAAGGCACTCCCGTTTCGGTTTACTTTTTAAGGTGAGAAAAGAGCATCAGCAATCAGTACCGTGCAAAATCCCACTATTATCGCAATAATGGCAAGCTCTTTGCTCGCCTTCCATGTTCATCCGCACCATAACTTGCAAAATACGACTTCAAACAGATATATCTGAACAATGGATCGGTTACGTCGTCATTGCAGGGCGTAACGGAATGGCGCTCATAACAACAGAAAGAGGCGTGACTATGTCTCATTTAGAGGTCGGCGACAAAGCACCGGATTTCTGCCTGCCGGATGATCAGGGCAACATGATTTCACTGGCGCAACTCGCCGGCAAACCAGTCGTCGTCTATTTCTATCCCAAGGATGATACGTCGGGCTGCACCAAGGAAGCGATTGCCTTTTCCGCACTCAAGCCTGACTTCGACAAGCTTGGCGTGCGTGTCATCGGCATTTCACCCGACAGCCCCGAAAAACATGGCAAGTTTCGCAGCAAACATGGCCTGACAGTTGATCTGGCGGCAGATGTCGAACGCAAGGTGCTGGAGGCCTATGGTGTCTGGGTCGAAAAGAGCCTTTACGGGCGCAAATATATGGGGGTTGAGCGCACGACTGTACTCATTGATGCAAGCGGCCACATTGCCAGAATCTGGAACAAGGTCAAGGTTGCTGGCCATGCCGAAGCCGTGCTTGAGGCTGCCCGCGCGCTCTGATCGGAATGCGCATCCCGGCTTAACCCATCATTAACCACTGACTGCAAAAGTGACCAAAAGTGCGCGTTTGTGCTTGCATGAACGCAGGCTCTCCACAATCGGCCATTAGATTGGCTCCATTGACAGAAATGGCGAAAACCGGGAAGACAGCCATGGCGCGCAGAACAGTTAAGCAGACAGTAGATGCCCATCATGCCCCACATGCTGCCTTGCAGCTTTCTGTGTCCGGGCCATACCCGTTCTGGTTTCTGGCAACCGAACTTCTGCTGGCATGCGTGGTCATTTTTCTGCTCTGCATGAGCAGTCTTGCCGCCTATGCCACAACCAACAATCAGCTGGTGCTGGCAGCCTTGCACCAAAAGCACGAAGTTCCGTCCAGTCAAACGCTTGTTGCCAGAACCCAGCCCTTCCCTGCCATGCCCAAGGAAAGGCCGCATACAGACGAGTCGAATGCCCTCAGCCCGGAGCAGGACGGCATCGAGGCTGCAATTGACCCGATCATCACCGGCCCCGTACCCTACAGCAAGGCCAATAAAGGCAGCAGGAATATCTGAACTGCAATCAGGACAAACAAAAGCCCGCCGGTCTGGCGGGCTTTTGTTAGACAAGTAGCTGAAATATCAGTCAATATCCTGAATGACCTCATTGCCGCCGTGTATGCGGTGGGCAAGGGCTGCTTCCATGAACGGAGTGAGCGCGCCATCCAGCACTTCCTGCGGATTAGTGCTTTCAACGCCGGTGCGCAGATCCTTCACCAGCTGATAAGGCTGCAAGACATAGGAGCGGATCTGGTGACCCCAGCCGATATCCGTCTTGCTGGCATTGGCTGCATCGGTTGCAGCTTCACGCTTCTTCAGCTCTTCTTCATAAAGGCGCGCCCGCAGCATCGCCCAGGCCTTTTCACGGTTCTTATGCTGTGAGCGCTCGGCCTGACACTGCACGACAATGCCTGTCGCAAGGTGCGTGATGCGTACGGCAGAGTCAGTCGTGTTAACGTGCTGGCCGCCAGCACCAGATGCGCGATAGGTGTCGATGCGCACATCGCTTTCAGAAACCTGCACATCGATATTGTCATCAATGACCGGATAGACCCAGGCACTGGCAAAGGATGTGTGACGACGCGCATTGGAATCATAAGGCGAAATGCGCACCAGACGATGAACCCCCGACTCGGTCTTGAGCATGCCGTAGGAATTATGCCCCTTCACGAGAATGGTCGCAGACTTGATACCTGCTTCTTCGCCTTCATGCACTTCCAGCACCTCGACCTTGCGGCCACTGCGTTCTGCCCAGCGTGTATACATGCGCAACAGCATGGATGCCCAGTCCTGGCTCTCGGTTCCGCCGGCACCGGCGTGAATTTCGAGATAGGTATCATTTGCATCCGCTTCGCCAGAAAGCAGCATGTCGATCTGGCGACGGTCGATCTCCGACTTCAGCTCGCGGATGGCATTTTCCGCTTCCTCCACGATCGCCTTGTCACCTTCCTCCTCACCCATGGCAATCAGCTCAATATTGTCATTGAGCGACTGGGTAAGATGGTTGATGCCGTTAATGCTGTCTTCCAGCTGCTGACGCTCGCGCATCAGCTTCTGGGCTTCCTGTGCATCATTCCACAGCTCAGGATCTTCGGCTCTCTGGTTCAGATAGCCGAGGCGTTTGACTGCCTGATCCCAGTCAAAGATGCCTCCTCAGCAGGCTTATGGCCTGCTGGATTTCGTCGACCAACGTCTCGATTTCCGCGCGCATGGGTAAATCGTTCCTTCAAATTGCATTCCGATGATAACGGCTTTCGCCTTCTCGTCCGACGCATGCCCATCATGAATGCGGAAACCCGATTCTTTCAGACATGTCGAACACAAAAGCCGCTTTTGCAGTGAACCACTGCCTAGCAATTCAGCTTCCCATCGACACTCTGAATTGCCCTGACAATCTGCTTTTCCACAGTTGCAGACAGAAACCGGTCCCACCTTTCCTGAAACTGCCCGGACCGGCCGGTTCAGCCGCCGGGAACATAGTGAGCAGGCCTCACCATGTAAAGATCCAGAAAACAAAGTATTGGACCGGCGGCTTAATAAAGGCCGCCAGCGCCTGAATTGATGGCCTTCGTTGCCTGTGGAGATTGCGGCACGATGGGTGATCCTTCCTGGAACGTATCCATGCCGATCACGGAATAGGTATCCGATGGTCCGGTGCCCGGCTTGAAAGCCTCCATGATGAGATTCGGGTCGCCCGGACTGGTGCGCATGCCGGTTTTGCGGTTGATGGCAATGACGGTCATACCTTCCGGAACGCGGAAGTCCACTTTCGGCGTACCAGCAAGCGCCTGTTCCATGAAGGATTTGAATACGGGGGCAGCCAGACCACCGCCAGTATTGCCCCTGCCAAGCGGAGCTGGCGTGTCATAGCCCATGAAGACACCAACGACGAGATCCGGGGTAAAGCCCACGAACCAGGCATCCTTTTCATCGTTACTGGTACCCGTCTTGCCGGCGATCGGACGATCGAGGCTCTTCAGAATCTGTGCGGTACCACGCTGGATCACTCCTTCCATCATCGAGGTGATCTGATAGGCCGTCATCGGGTCGAGCACCTGATCGCGATCATCAATCAGAACAGGTTCATCCTGATTGTTCCACTCGGCGGCATTGCAACCTTCGCACTGGCGCACATCATGCTTGAAAATCGTCTTGCCGTAACGATCCTGAATGCGGTCGATCAGAGAAGGGGTGATGCTCTTGCCGCCATTGGCAATGACCGCATAGGCCGTTACCAGACGCAGAACCGTGGTTTCACCAGCACCCAGCGACATGGAAAGCACCGGCAGCATCTTGTCGTAAATGCCGAAACGCTCAGCATATTCTGCCACCATTTTCATGCCCATATCCTGCGCCAGACGGACGGTCATGACGTTACGCGACTGCTCAATACCGTAGCGCAGCGTCGATGGGCCGGAAAATTTGCCGGAATAGTTCTTGGGTGCCCAGATTCCGAGCGAACCGCCCTGATCGATTTCCAGCGGGCCGTCAAGCACAACGGAAGCCGGCGTATAGCCATTATCCAGCGCTGCAGCATAGACGAACGGCTTGAAGGAGGAACCCGGCTGACGATAGGCCTGCGTGGCACGGTTGAATTGCGATTCACCGAAGGAAAAGCCCCCCACCATGGCCAGAACGCGGCCTGTATGCGGATCCATGGCAACGATGGCGCCTTCCAGTTTCGGCGGCTGCTGCAGACGGTAGCGTCCATCAGAGACCTTGGACACGAAAACAATATCACCAACCTTCAGCACGCCTTCCGGCGATTTGGCGCTGACACGCTTGTTGCCAATATTGACGACGCGCATGGCCCATTTCATGTCGTCGGCGGCAATGAAGGCACGATCGCGTTCCTTGCTGAGCTTGCCGGAGGCCTCGCGTGGCGGCTGCATTCCAATATCAACACCGGCAGCCGATACATTCAGTACAATGGCAAGTTTCCATTCCGGCACGTCGGAATAGGGCTGAAGATCACCAAAGGCCGTACCCCAGTCATCGCCAATCTCGACATTCTTGATCGGGCCACGCCAGCCGCGCGCCTCATCAAAGCGCAGCAAGGCTGCCTGCAATGACTTGCGCGCTGCAGCCTGCAGGCGCGGATCAAGCGTCGTGCGAACGGACAGACCACCCTTGTATAGCGTATCGACGCCGTATTTCTGGATGATCTGGCGGCGTACCTCTTCGGTAAAATATTCCGCCGCAAACACATAATTGGTATCGGTGCGCGGCTTGGCGCCAATAGGCTGTTGCTTGGCTTCTTCGCCCTCTTCCCGCGTCACATAGCCGTTCTCGACCATACGATCGATAACCCAGTTACGGCGCTCGATGGCGCGTTCGGGATAGCGGAACGGATTATAATTGTTTGGCCCCTTCGGCAGGGCGGCAAGATAGGCTGTCTCGGCCAAGGTCAGTTCGCTGACGGCCTTGTCAAAATAGGTCTGTGCGGCATTGGCGATGCCAAAGGCGCCAAGACCGAGATAAATCTCATTGAGATAGAGTTCGAGAATACGATCCTTGGAGAGCGCCTGCTCCATGCGCATGGACAGAATCGCTTCCTTGGCCTTGCGCTCCAGACTGCGTTCGGAGGACAGCAGCATGTTCTTGGCAACCTGCTGCGTGATGGTCGATGCACCGACGGCACGGCGGCCATGGATCAGATTGACGACATTGGTCAGGGATGCACGGGCAAGACCACCAAAATCAAGACCATGATGTTCATAGAAGGTCTTGTCCTCGGCCGAAATGAAGGCAGCCTTGACCCGGTTCGGCACAGCCTGGATTGGCAGATACATACGACGCTCCGTCGCAAACTCTGCCATGAGACTGCCATCATTGGCATGAACGCGGGTCATGACCGGCGGCTCATATTTGGCCAGCCATTCATAATCGGGCAGATCCTTTGAGATACTTGCAATGAAAATTGCCACACCGCCTGCTACCAGGAGAAGCAGCACGGTTCCAATTCCAAAGAAATATCCGATTAGCCTAACCATTGTTCCGGTTTCTCACCTTAAGACTATAGCCGTTTCAAGGCTGCCGACGACATCTCACCCTGATCGCCAAAACTCAAATCCATCTATCTGCCATTTCGTCAACGATCTCCAGGAACAGGATTCGCGAAGCACCGGATATTTACAACAAAGATCAGCGTTCTAGTGACCAGCAATTACGACAAAGGCAAGACGGTTACAATATTTTAGCAATTAAACGTGCTCCAGAAATAAAATGTCAAAAGTTTGAACAGCGCCATTCCAAAACCGCATATCGGGCAAAAATCCTGAACAAGATGGCTGTCATTTAAAAAAGAGCACTGTTTTGAAAAGGCAACTCACTGTTTGGACAGCGTTGTAACGCGTTTGCCTGTTTCAAAATTTTTGACAGCCAACGCGATTCTGTCGGCAAAGAGTTTCCGCCATTCCGGATCAGTCAACAATTTTTCATCTTCCTTATTGGAGAGATAGCCGAGTTCGATCAGGACCGAAGGAACATCCGGCGCGCGCAGAACCTGAAAACCGGCAAAGCGATGCGGATTGTTGATGAGTGCAATCTTGCCGCGCAGATTCGCAACCACGTCTTCAGCAAAGATGAGTGAAAAACTGTGCGTTTCCCGCCGCATCAGATCGAGCAGAATATCGGCCACTTCAGGCTGTTCTTCCGGCACTGCGCCGCCAAGCGTGTCCGATTTGTTTTCGCGCTCGGCCATGGCATGTGCCACTGCGTCAGAGGCCTTGTCCGAAATCGTGTAGACGGTTGCGCCACGAATATCACTCTGGTTGATCTTGTCGGCGTGGATGGAGATGAAAAGGTCCGCCCCGCTTTCGCGCGCAAGACGCACCCGCTCCGACAGACGCAGAAAAATATCATCATCCCGTGTCATCAGGACACGCATGCCCTTCTCCTGCGCCAGGCGGTCACGCAATTCCCGTGCAAAGGCCAGCGTCAGATCCTTTTCCTTCAGGTTGCCTACGCTTTCAGCGCCACTGTCGATGCCGCCATGGCCAGGATCAATCATGACGGTGAAGGGCTTTTCATCCCCGAACAGACGCGAGGCAAGCGGACTCGTTTGCCGGGACAGGCCAAAGCTGCTGCCCGTGCGATTACCTGTCATGGCCGTGCGGAATTCTTCTTCGGTAGAAGCCACAATATCAGCCATCAGCCGGTAGCCTCTGGTTTCATCAAGGCGATAGACATTCAGATTCTCAACCTTGAATGGCCCCTTCATGGTCAGGATGATGCGTGAGCGGCCCTTGCCGGCCAGACCATAGCGCACACTGGTGACCAGGCCACGGGCAGCCAGACTGCTGTCATCAAAGCCGAACCGGGCTTCCGGCATGTCGAGCACCAGACGATAGGGATTGGCAAGCAGCAGCAATGAGATCTGCGGTTCCTGATCGAAATTGACGATCACGCGCGTGCGCTGGGCGTCGCCTGCCATGCGGAATGTCAGCGCAGACAGGCTGGGCGCCATGCTGGCTGCGGCATGCGATGCCGGCAGCCAAAACAGCAGGACAAACAATGCGGCAATCACCCGCAGCGCTGTCTTGCCCAATGACTCACAATGTCTGGTCCCAATATGCATCTATCGTCACAATCGAAACACTTGATGAAATATGCCACAAATGCGCATAGCACATTTATGGCGTTTTGCCCTGCCCCGGCATGAATTACAACTACAGAAGGTTGATTAATGAATACTTCAACCACGCGTTCGTTCTTGCCCATGATGGCGTTTGGCCGCAATTGCGATAGCAGTGTCAACTGATATTCGTGCTTGTCATCCTACCTGTGAGGTCATAAAAGCTAGTTAGGTTACGGACTAACTGACAGAATCTTTGGCAGGTTTGGACAAGAGCCACGAAGATCGGCAGTGAAAACAGCGGCATATCATTTAACCGCTGCGGCAACCGATACAGAATTCGGCGGAGCTATGGCCTATAGCCGCTCCGTTTCAACCGGCCGACTGCGCGCCATCCGCGCTGTCGCCATTGCTCTGAATAGAGCGCAAGTGAGGTCGACCCGGTGTTTCCGGGTCATATACGAGGTCGTTTCGTTCGGAACAGTTATGGGTCAAGCAAGTCTGACCATTTCCAGCTTGAATACCGTGATCGACGCAAGACCGTCGCACGCGGAGGTGAATGCTGTTTACCCGACGAACCTAAAATTACCCGGCAGACGCAACGCGATCAGAACAAGGGCCCTAATGGTCTCGCCTGGCTTACGCGGTTTGCGCTCCGGCAGGAAAAACATCTATGTCCAACAAAATGCTTATCGATGCCTCCCACCCGGAGGAAACGCGCGTCATCGTCACGCGCGGGAACAAGATTGAAGAGTTTGATTTCGAGTCGGAACACAAGAAGCAGCTGAAAGGCAATATCTATCTCGCACGTGTCACCCGCGTCGAACCTTCGCTGCAGGCTGCATTCGTGGAATATGGCGGCAATCGCCACGGCTTCCTTGCCTTCTCGGAAATTCATCCGGACTATTACCAGATTCCGGTCGCTGACCGTCTGGCCCTGCTTGAAGCCGAAGCCAAAGCCGCGCGTGCCGAAGATGACGATGACGAACCACGCGCCAAGGTCGACAAGAATGACCGCTCTCGCCGCAACCGCCGCCGCGGTCGCCGTGATGAACGCAATGGCGAGGCGCGCGCCAATGGCGTGCCGCCGGCAGAACCTGTCGGCCCGATGTTCGACAATTATGTACCGGGCACACCTGCGATTGCCCTGATGCAGCAAGGTGATGTCATTTCCGAATCAATCGACAATGATCTTGATGATTCGGACGACCATGATGTCGAACATGAAGAGGACATTGTTGAATCGGTCGGTTCGGAAGACGCAATGGAAGAATTGCCGACACCGACCCGCACGCATCGCCGCCAGTACAATATTCAGGAAGTGATCAAGCGCCGCCAGATCCTGCTGGTGCAGGTCGTCAAGGAAGAGCGCGGCAACAAGGGTGCTGCCCTGACCACCTATCTTTCCCTTGCCGGCCGTTATTCGGTGCTGATGCCCAATACGGCGCGTGGCGGCGGCATTTCACGCAAGATCACCAATCCGCAGGATCGCAAGCGTCTGAAGGAAATCGTCAAGGAACTCGACGTGCCGCAGGGCATGGGCGTGATCCTGCGCACGGCCGGCGCCAACCGCACCAAGGCCGAGGTCAAGCGCGACTATGAATATCTGATGCGACTGTGGGAAAATGTCCGCACACTGACCCTGCAATCGCAGGCACCTGCCCTTGTCTATGAAGAAGGCAGCCTGATCAAGCGCTCGATCCGCGACCTTTACACCAAGGATATCAGCGAGATTCTTGTGGCCGGCGAGGAAGGCTATCGCGAGGCCAAGGATTTCATGCGCATGCTCATGCCGAGCCATGCCAAGGTCGTCCAGCCCTATCGCGAGCAGATTCCGATCTTTACGCGTTATGGCGTCGAGGCCCAGCTTGACCGCATGTTGCAGCCGCAGGTGACGCTGAAATCCGGCGGCTATCTCATCATCAACCAGACCGAAGCACTGGTTGCCATCGACGTCAATTCCGGCCGCTCAACGCGTGAACACTCGATCGAGGACACGGCGCTGCAGACCAATCTGGAAGCTGCCGAAGAAGTCGCCCGTCAGCTGCGCCTGCGAGACCTTGCCGGTCTGATCGTCGTCGACTTCATCGACATGGAAGAAAAGCGCAACAATCGCGCGGTCGAAAAGCGGCTGAAAGACTGCCTGAAGGACGATCGTGCCCGCATTCAGGTCGGCCGGATTTCGCATTTCGGCCTTCTGGAAATGTCGCGCCAGCGCATTCGTGCCTCTGTTCTGGAAAGCACGATGAAGGTCTGCCCGCATTGTGGCGGTACCGGCCATGTCCGCTCGGACTCCTCGCTTGCGCTGCACATTATTCGCGGCATTGAGGACTATCTGTTGCGCCATCCCGGCTATGACATCAAGGTGCGCACGCCGGCAGCCTCTGCACTTTATGTCCTTAACCACAAGCGTCAGCTTCTGGCCGATCTCGAAGGCCGTTTTGGTGTCGAAATCACCATTGACGCTGATGAGAGTGTTGGCAACCAGCATTTTGTCATCGAAAAGGGCGCACCATCGACACGTCCGGTCACCATACCGCCAGTTCAGCTCAGCAACTATGCCGATGACGACATCGAAGATCCGGATATTCCACTCGATGAAGAGGAAAGCGAAGAGGTTGTGGAAGCTGAAGTCACGGCTGAAGAGGAGCGCGGCAGCGAATCCGAGCGCAAACGCCGTCGCCGCCGTCGCCGCCGCGGTGGCAAGGATCGCGAGGCGCGCGAGCAGCTTGCCCAGGGCGAGACTGCTTCCGACGACGCCAATGGCGAATCCGAAGACAGCGAAACGGCTGCAGCCGCACCTGCCGCGCATGAGGAAGAACGGCGCAAGAAGCGTCGTCGCGGCCGCCGTGGTGGCCGCAAGAATCGTCGTGACGATGATCTGCGTATGGCGCGCATTCCGGATCCGGAGCCGGTTGGCTATACGCCAGTCTTCCCGGTAAAGGTCGAAGAAGCGCCTGCAACCGAAGATTTGCCGGAAGTCGTGGTCGAGACGGTCGCGGAAGAAGTGACCGTGGAAACAACTGTCACGACTGAATCGGTTGCAGAAACAACAGCCGAAATGGTCACGGAAGCAGAAGCCGTTGAAGCAGAAGCCGTTGTGGAAAAGCCTGCCCGCAAGACGCGCGCCCGCAAGAGCGCAAAGAGCGCTGAAACGGCCGGCGAAGCCACCAGCGAGGAAGCAGCCGCAAAGCCTGCCCGCAAGACGCGCTCGCGCAAGAAGGTGGTCGAAGAAGCCGATGTGGCAGCAGCTGAAGCGGTTGAAACCAGCGAAAAGCCGAAGCGCCGCACTCGCAAGGCTGCCCCGAAGGCTGCTGCAGAAGCAGTGACGGCCGTTGAAGAAGAGACGGTCAAGAACGCGGCGACACCGCAAGAGACGGCAGCCGAGGAAACAAAACCGGCCGAGCCGAGTGTCACCTCCAGCAACTCCGAGGAACAAAAACCAAAACGCGTTGGCTGGTGGCAGCGCAAGGGCTTTTTCTGATAGGCAATTCAACAAAACCGGCGGAAACGCCGGTTTTTTGATGTAAATACCAAAGTCTTTTGAAGTTCGTCTCTGCCATGTCGGCCAAGATTTGGCCGGCATGGCATGCTTTCAGCCTCGCATGCCAGGGCTTTGCCGGAAAGCGCCCGCTGTCTCAGGCTGATTGCAGCGGCAGCCAGGCTTCGAGTCGGCGTACGGCCTCTTCCATGTCCTCGATCTTGCCGGCGTAGGAAAAGCGCATTGTCCTGTGGCCATTCAGCGGATCGAAATCCCGCCCCGGTGTTGCGGCAATATTAACCTCGGCAATCATGCGGCGGGCAAATTCCATACTGTCATTAGTAAAGCGCGAGACATCGCAATAGGCATAGAAGGCACCATCCATGGGCGCAGCAAGCGTCAGCCCCATGCGCGGCAGATGCTCCATCAGGATTGACCGGTTGTGCCGATAGCGATCCTTGACCCGTTCAAGTTCTTCTGTGGCGTGAAAGGCCTCGATGGCGGCGCGCTGCGACAGTTCCGGCGCTGAAATGTAAAGGCTCTGAGTCAGCCGCTCGATGGCGCGCACATCCTGCTCGGCCAGTACCATCCAGCCAATGCGCCAGCCGGTCATGCAGTAATATTTGGAGAAAGAATTGATCACCGTCACGGTGTCGGACAATTCCAGTGCAGTAACATCATCGGTCTCATAAGACAGGCGATGATAAATTTCGTCGGAAATCACCCGGATTCCAAGCGACTGCGCCGTTTCGATGATGGCCTGCAATTCCTTCCTGTCGATCACAGCGCCGGTCGGATTGGCCGGACTTGCAAACAGGACGCCCTTCAACGGCTTTTCCCGGTGCGCATTGGCAATGGCCTCGGCGGTCATGTTGTTTGCACCCTCACCACCCGTTGCAATCTCAACGACCTCAAGGCCAAACGCGGTCAGAATATTGCGATAGGCCGGATAGCCCGGACGGGTGATGGCAACCCGGTCGCCCGGATCGAAAAAGGCAAGAAAGGCAAGATTGAAGGCTGCCGATGATCCGGTCGTAACGGCAATGCGCTCTGGTGATACGTTCACACTGTAATGATCGCTATAATAGCTTGCGATTGCCTCGCGCAGTTCAATCAGGCCAAGCGCATCGGTATAGCCAATGCGTCCATCCTTCAGGGCGCGTTCTGCGGCTGCAAGCACGGCCTGCGGCGCAGGATCAGCCGGTTGACCAACCGCCATGGAAATGATCGGATGGCCGGCCGCACGGCGACGATTGGCTTCGGCCAATACATCCATGGCGTGAAAAGGTTCAACCGCACCACGATCAGAAAGTGTAAACAATATAGCCTCCAGTAATATGGGAAAGCAGCAAATCCAGCCACGCCCTATATTCGCCGAATTGGTAAAGCAATAGGCTTGGCGGCAGAATGCGAACCAAGTTGGTCAGTTTTGCGGAGCTGTTGCTTTTTATTGTTTCACAAGCAGGATATACAGCTTGCCGGTGTAATGCGAACTTGACCACATCCTCAGGAGCGTTTCGATCATGATGATTGCTGCATTGCCTTCAAGACCGTCCCTGTTCGGGCGCGTGATTCGCAGCACGATTGCGGTTGCAAGCGCTCTGGCTGTTGCAGCCACGACCGTCATTCCGGCTCAGGCGCAGACGAGCAGCGTGCCTGTCGTGCGTGATGCCGAGATCGAAGCGCTGATTGCGGACTATTCGGCCCCCATTCTCAAGGCGGCAGGCTTGAACAGTCGCGGCGTGAAAGTGATTCTGGTCAATTCCCCCAGTTTCAACGCCTTTGTCGATGGACGACGCATCTTCATCAACACCGGCGCCATCATGCAGGCGGAAACGCCCAATGAAATCATCGGCGTCATTGCCCATGAGGCAGGCCATCTGGCAGGCGGCCATCAGGATCGTCTGCGCGAACAGCTGAAATCGGCCCGTACCATGGCCGTCATCGGCGCGCTTCTGGGTGTGGGGGCAGGTGTTGCGGGTGCGGCTACGGGCAATGGCGAAGCAGCCAAAGCCGGCGGTGGCATTGCCATGGGCAGTGCGGAAGCGGCCATGCGCACGCTGTTGAGCTATCAGCGCACGGAGGAAGCAACTGCTGACCGCATGGCGATCAACTATCTCAATGCCACGGGTCAATCAGCAAAGGGCATGTTGGATACATTCCAGCGCTTTGCCTCTGCGCTTTCGTTGTCCGGTACACAGGTTGACCAGTATCGCATCAGCCATCCGCTGCCGCGTGAACGCATTGCCAATCTGGAGGAGCTGGCGCGCAAGAGCCCCTATTTCGACAGGAAGGATTCGCCTGTCCTGCAATTGCGCCACGATCTGGCACGGGCAAAGATTGCCGCCTATTCCAACAATATGCGCGCCCTGAACAGCATGTTTCGCAAGGAGCCAACCGGCCTGCCGGCACGCTATGGCAACGCGATCGTGTCCTATCTGCATGGCTCGCCGAAGGCTGCCCTGCCGAAATTTGATGCGCTTATCAAGGAGCAGCCAAAGAACCCCTATTTTCATGAAATGCGCGGCGAAGTGCTGCTCAAGGCCAATGATCCGGCAGGGGCTGCCAAGGCATTTCAAACGGCCCTGTCGCTTGACCCGCGCAAACCTGCCATTCAGCGGATGAATTATGGCCGCGCGCTGATGCTGACCGGCAAGAAGGAGAACATGCAGGCCGCCATCAAGGAACTGAAGGCCGGCATTGCCGCCGATCCGGAATATCCGGTCGGCTATGGTTTTCTGGCACAGGCCTATGGCCAGCTGGGCGATATGGCGCGGGCCGATCTCGCCACAGCCGATATGAATTATTATTCAGGCAAATTGCAGCAGGCGAAAATTTTTGCCACCCGCGCACAAAAGCAGATGAAACCCGGATCACCGGACTGGCTACGTGCGCAAGACATCATCAATGCCAGGAAACCCAAGAAATAATCCGATCTGATCTGAGACAACCAATTCGGACTTCAGACCAACCATTTTGAAAGTGAGTACAATGAAAAATGCGGCATCCATCACCATAGCCAGCGCTGTTATCGGTGCAGTTGCACTGTCTGCAGGCTATTTTGCCGGCCAAAAGGGTTCAGTTGCCTCCCCTTCCGAACAGGCGGCAAGCATTGCCGTACCCATCAGCAGTGAAGCAATTGAAGGGGTTGTGCGCGATTATCTGCTCCAGAATCCTGAATTGCTCATCGAAGTGCAAACCGCGCTTGAAACCAAGCAGCAGGCTGAAGCCCAGGAGCAGGTGAGACAAATCCTCGCCGCCAACAAGGATATGCTGTTTGATCCGGCGTACGATGCCGTTTTCGGCAATCCCAATGGCGATGTCACGGTTGTCGAATTCTTCGACTATAATTGCGGCTATTGCAAACGTGCCTTCCCCGACATGCAGGCCATCATCAAGAACGATCCGAATGTGCGCTTCGTGATGAAGGAATTCCCGATCCTTGGCCCCGATTCGGTGCGCGCTCATATTGTTGCACAGGCATTCAAGGCCTTGATGCCGGAAAAATATGCTGATTACCATCAGGCGCTGATGACAGCACAATCACGCAGCACGGAAGAATCCGCCATTGCGGAAGCTGTCAAAATGGGAGTCGATGAAGCAAGACTGCGTGAAAAAATGAAGGATCCGGCCCTTGCCGATGCGTTCCAGAACAGCTACCAGCTTGCACGCAAGCTCAATATCAACGGCACGCCGTCCTATATCGTGGGCGAAGAGCTCATTCCGGGTGCAATCGGTGTGGATGGTCTGGTTGAGCGTATTGCGGCTGCCCGTGAGGCAAAACAGGGATAGAGCGCGCAGACTTGCGGTGGTCGTCCCTTGATCAGTCAGCTTCCAAACAGTCTGCCAGCAGCGTGCGGGAAGAGCAGGAAATACGGGAAAAACGCATTTTACTGCTAATCTACACCCAATTTGAGGGTTTCAGCTTGCCAGCAAGCCCTCTATATGGAATGCGATGTAGCTGACTTTGTGTTAGACACAGTTCAATTACGGACGGATATGTCGAAAACGGTTTTTGTTTTGAACGGCCCCAATCTCAATCTTCTCGGCAAGAGGGAACCGGGCATCTATGGCGTTGCGACGCTGGAAAACATTGCCGCAGCCTGTGAGCGTGAAGCCCAAAGGCTGGGTTTCGACATTGACTTTCGTCAATCCAATCATGAAGGCGATCTGGTAAGCTGGATTCAGGAGGCAGGGGAAAAAGGCGCCTATGTGCTGATCAATCCTGCCGCTTACACCCACACATCGATTGCCATTCATGATGCGATCCGTTCAGCCAAAGTTACGGTTGTCGAAGTGCATCTATCGAACATTCATGCGCGTGAGGCTTTCCGCCATCATTCCTATGTTTCCGCTGTCGCCCGCGGGGTGATCTGCGGCTTTGGTGCGGAAGGATACCTGCTCGGTCTGAACGCGCTTGCGGCAATTGCCAAAGAAGAAGAAACAACGGGCAAAGCGTAAAAGGGGCCTGATATGTCCAGCAAAAATTCCGTTATCGATAAGCAGACCATTCGTGATCTCGCTGATATTCTGAACGATACCGATCTCACCGATATCGAAATTGAAAATGGCGATCTGCGCATTCGCGTATCCCGCCATGTCACGGTGCAGACATCTGCAACCGTTGTTCCGGCTGCCGCAGCTGCGCCGGCACCGGCTCCGGCACCTGCGGCCACCCCGGCTCCAGCCGCTGAAGCCCCCAAGGCTGACATTGCAAAGAATGCCGTGACCTCGCCAATGGTTGGCACCGCCTATCTTGCTCCGGCTCCGGGCGCACGCGCATTCGTGGAAGTCGGCACCAAGGTCAAGGAAGGCCAGACCCTTCTCATCATCGAAGCGATGAAGACCATGAACCAGATTCCTGCGCCGCGCGCTGGCACCGTTACCGCCATTCTGGTGGAAGACGCACAGCCAGTTGAATTTGGCGAACCGCTTGTCGTGATCGAATAATCGATCAACGGCATGAACGGACTTAAGCTTTTCAATGAACGGGCAGCAAAGCGCAATGTTTCAAAAGATTCTCATAGCCAATCGTGGTGAAATCGCTCTTCGCGTGCTCAGGGCTTGCAAGGAACTGGGTATCAAGACGGTTGCCGTCCATTCGACCGCTGATGCCGATGCAATGCATGTGCGTCTGGCCGATGAAAGCGTTTGCATTGGGCCGGCTCCTTCACGCGATAGCTACCTGAATATTCATCAGATCGTCGCTGCCTGTGAAATCACCGGTGCCGATGCGATCCATCCTGGCTACGGCTTCCTGTCGGAAAATGCCAAATTCGCCGAAATCCTTGAGGCACATGGCATTACCTTCATTGGCCCGACCGCGTCCCATATCCGTATCATGGGCGATAAGATCGAGGCCAAGCGCACGGCAAAGCGCCTTGGCATTCCGGTTGTGCCGGGTTCCGACGGCGGCGTGACGGATGACAAGGAAGCAGCCCGCATTGCAGCTGAAATCGGCTATCCTGTCATCATCAAGGCTTCGGCCGGTGGCGGCGGTCGCGGCATGAAGGTGGCGCGCTCCGAAGAGGAGCTCTCTGTTGCCCTTGCAACGGCACGCACCGAAGCGGGGGCTGCCTTTGGCGATGATGCGGTCTATATCGAAAAATATCTCGAAAAGCCTCGCCACATCGAAGTACAGATCATGGGTGATGGCGCAGGCAATGCCATCCATCTGGGCGAACGCGACTGCTCGCTGCAGCGTCGTCACCAGAAGGTCTGGGAAGAGGCCAACTCCCCTGCCCTCAATGCGGAAGCACGCGACAAGATCGGCATGATCTGCGCCAATGCGATTGCCGAACTCGGCTATCGTGGCGCCGGCACGATCGAATTCCTCTATGAGGATGGCGAATTCTATTTCATTGAAATGAATACCCGTCTTCAGGTTGAACATCCGGTCACCGAAGCCATCACGGGCATTGATCTGGTGCATGAGCAGATCCGCGTTGCCGCTGGCCTTGGCCTGTCGGTCAAGCAGAAGGATGTGCGTTTTTCCGGCCATGCCATCGAATGCCGCATCAATGCCGAAGATCCGCGCACATTCACGCCGTCGCCGGGACGTATCACCCACTATCATACGCCAGGTGGCCTTGGCGTGCGCGTCGATTCGGGCGTCTATTCCGGCTATCGCATTCCGCCTTACTATGACAGCCTGATCGGCAAGCTGATCGTCCATGGCCGCAACCGCGTTGAATGCATGATGCGCCTGCGTCGTGCACTCGATGAATTTGTGGTCGATGGCGTCAAGACCACGCTTCCGCTGTTCCAGGATCTGATCAATAATCCGGATATTGCCAATGGTGACTATGACATCCATTGGCTGGAAAAATATCTGGCATCACAGACTGAAAGCGAGAGCGCATAAACAGTGACTGCAGGGGCAATACCGGATGAATATGCAATAGACCCGGAATTGCTCCTGCACGCCTATGCAAGCGGCGTCTTCCCCATGGCTGAAGATGCCGATGATCCGGAAATCTTCTGGGTTCGCCCCGAAAAACGCGGCATCATCCCCCTCGACAATTTTCACGTCCCCAAAAGCCTGCAAAAGACCATTCGCAAAGGCAGGTTTGAAATCCGCCGTAACAGCGACTTTGCCGGCGTGATTGACGGCTGTGCCAGCGGAACGGGCGCGCGCGCGCGTACCTGGATCAACCAGCCTATCCGTGAAGCCTATGCAAAGCTCTTTCAGCGCGGCCATTGTCACACGGTCGAGGCATGGCATGAGGACAAACTGGTTGGCGGGCTTTATGGGGTAAGTCTCGGCCGTGCCTTTTTTGGCGAAAGCATGTTCTCACGCATGACAGATGCGTCCAAGGTCTGTCTGGTACATCTGGTCGATCATCTGAAAAAGCGCGGCTTTGTCCTGCTCGACACGCAATTCATCACCCCGCATCTGCAACGATTCGGCGCGATCGAAATTGAACGGAAGCAATATGAAACACTTCTCGCCGAAGCGCTGAACGGATATGCCAGCTTCACCGACTGACTTGTGTCTTGCATTGCCAGTGACGGCACATCACAAACCGGAACCCGGTTCTGCTGACAGTCTGAAGCAGCCTTATTGCGGCGGCGGCACATCCGAGCTTTGCTTGCAGCTCTTCAGCCAGACGTCGTAAATGGGATGTTCGACTGCATTCAGTCCCGGGCTGTCGGCAAACATCCAGCCATTGAAAATGCGTCTTATCTTGCGATCGAGCGTGATTTCCTCAACCTGGACAAAGGCGTCCGTACGCGGGCTTTCATCTTCCGTGCGCGAGTAACAGACCTTTGGCGTCACCTGCAAGGCGCCAAACTGCACGGTCTCATTTATGTAGACATCAAAGGTCGTGATACGGCCCGTAATCTTGTCTAGCCCTGAAAATTCAGCCACAGGATTGGAAATACGCTCGGCCTCAGCCCTTGGCGTCCAGGCAATTGCAGCCAGCGCCAACAGAAGCGACATTGCCGCAGGGCGCGACAGTCGCTTATGAAAACAACGACTTTTATGGAAAGAATATAGGCTCAAAATCTATCCACGTCTCTCGTTGTTGATCCTGGCTTATGCGGGCACCCATTCATGCCATCGCATAATGGTGAGAATATGAAGCCATACAACCCTTCCTACATCCGAGCCGCCGGCCATGCATCGGCGTGCAGGAACAGGCAGAAGGCAACCGCTTGACGCAAAGCCCAGCCTAGTTGCCAGGCGTCCAGGCATCATATTCGCCGGTGACGCGCGGACGTTCCTTCTGCTCGGTACCAGGGCGTGCAATCGCTCCCTTCGGGCGATAGGCAAGCGGCGTGCCGGTCAGATTGATATGATGCGGCTTTTGCCACGGACGCGGCTTGTAGTCTTCCTGGCTTGGCGGCGTATCAACACGGTGGTGGATCCAGCCATGCCAGCCGGGAGGAATGGCGCTTGCTTCCGCATAGCCATTATAGATTACCCAACGGCGGGTGCGACCTTCAGAGTCCTTGCCGCCCTGATAATAAACATTGCCGAACTCATCTTCACCAACGCGTTCACCCTTGCGCCAGGTATGAAAGCGCGTACCGATCGTCTGACCGTTCCACCAGGTGAAGACTTGCTTAAGAAATTCCTTCATGGCCTATCCAGATCCAAATTGACCGCGAACGATACGTCGGGTTTTTTCCGCTTATGGCCCTATCGCGCTCTCAAGGCAAGAGCCAAGTTGCCATTCATGTTACACTATCCCATGCTTCACATGCGCCAGCCTGCGATTGGCTTTTCCATGATCAGAACCGGCTCCCTGCAGGTCGGATCCCCCCAATCCTCATTGCGGCCGATGCGCTGATAGCCTTTGCGTTCATAAAATCGCACAGCCCTGACATTGCGTTCAATCACCTCAAGGCGCATGGATTTCACATCCGGAAAGGCCATTTCCGCTTCCGCAAGCAGCATCGTCCCGATGCCATGCACCTGCGCTTGCGGTGCGACATAGAGCTGATGCAGGGATGCGTAGTCTGCATCCGTCTGACAGGCAAATGCCATGCCCTCAATCACGCCATTGCCATTATCCGCAACAAGAAATTCCGAATAAGGTTTGGAGAGATTGGCTTTCAGCCTCTCGATCGAATGCCAGTGTCCTGTCACGGCATCGACGATCTCGCGGCCAAGAATATCATCAAATGTGGCGCGCCAAGTTGCCACCAGCAGATCATGTACGGCTGGCAGATCGGCTTCACTGGCGCTTCTGACCCACATTATTCTTCAATCCCGAGCTTGGCCTTGACGAGCGCATTGACGGCCTGCGGATTGGCCTTGCCGCCAGTTGCCTTCATGACCTGACCAACGAACCAGCCAGCAAGCGTCGGCTTTGCCTTGGCCTGTTCGACCTTGTCCGGATTGGCGGCTATCACCTCATCAACAGCCTTTTCGATCGCACCGGTATCGGTGACCTGCTTCATGCCGCGCTCGTCAACGAGCTTCTTCGGATCACCGCCTTCATTCCAGACGATTTCAAACAGATCCTTGGCGATCTTGCCCGAAATCGTGCCTTCCTTGATGAGGTCGATGATCGCACCGAGCTGCTCAGGGCTGACGGGTGATTCTTCAATGCTCTTGCCGGCCTTGTTGAGGGCGCCAAGCAGATCATTGATGACCCAGTTGGCAGCAGCCTTGCCATCGCGTCCTGCAGCAACAGCCTCATAATAATCGGCAATGGCCTTTTCCGTGACCAGAATCGACGCGTCGTAAACCGAAATGCCCTGGGTTTCGATCAGTCGCTGCTTTTTCTCATCCGGCAATTCCGGCAGGTCCCTGGCCAGTTCATCGACAAAGGCCTGATCCAGTTCAAGCGGCAGCAGGTCAGGATCCGGGAAATAACGATAGTCATGCGCTTCTTCCTTGGAGCGCATGGAGCGTGTCTCGCCCTTGACCGGATCGAACAGACGGGTTTCCTGCTCGACAACGCCACCATCTTCCAGAATGGCGATCTGGCGGCGGGCTTCATATTCAATCGCCTGACCAACAAAGCGAATCGAATTGACGTTCTTGATTTCGCAGCGCGTGCCGAATTCGCCGCCCGGACGACGGACCGAGACATTCACGTCCGCGCGCATGGAGCCTTCATCCATGTTTCCGTCACAGGTGCCAAGATAGCGCAGGATGGTGCGCAGTTTGGTCAGATAGGCACGTGCCTCGTCAGATGAGCGCATATCCGGCTTGGAGACGATTTCCATCAGCGCCACGCCAGAGCGATTGAGGTCGACATAGGACATGGTCGGATGCTGGTCATGCAGCGACTTGCCGGCATCCTGTTCCAAATGCAGACGTTCAATACCGATCTCGACATCCTCAAACTGACCCTTGTTGTCCGGGCCGACCGAAATCGTGATCTTGCCCTCTCCGACAATCGGCTGCTTGTACTGCGAAATCTGATAGCCCTGCGGCAAGTCAGGATAAAAATAGTTCTTGCGGTCAAAAACCGACTTCAGATTGATCTTGGCCTTCAGACCAAGGCCTGTGCGGATGGCCTGCTTGACGCATTCGATGTTGATCACCGGCAGCATGCCAGGCATCGCCGCATCAACGAGCGATACATTGGAATTAGGCTCCGCACCGAATTCGGTCGAAGCGCCGGAAAACAGCTTCGATTTGGACGTCACCTGTGCATGGACTTCCATGCCGATGACAACTTCCCAGTCGCCGGTGGCGCCAGAGATGAAGCGTTTGGGTTCAGGCGTGCGCGTATCGATAATAGACATTCTTGTTCGTCAACACTCTGATTGGGCTGAAATGGATTGATTACTGGCTAGAACAAAGCGCCAGATGACGCAAGCTTTTCACGCCCGAAATGACGCGACAAACGAAAAGGCCGCGCTTGGCGCGGCCTTTTCCTGACAGGTACAGACTTGATCAGGCCTCTTCCGACTTGCCCTCATCGGCCTTCTTCTTGGACGCAGCCTTCTTCTTTGGTGCGGCCTTCTTGGCAGGCTTTGCTTCAGCTTCGTCGTCTTCGGCCGTCAGCTCTTCCTTGGTGACCTTCTTGTCGGTAACCGAGATATTGGCGAGCAGATGGTCAACAACCTTTTCTTCGAAGATCGGCGCACGCAGATTGGCAACGGCTTCCGGCGTACGACGCAGGAATTCGTAGACTTCCTTTTCCTGACCCGGATAGCGACGAACCTGATCATAAACAGCGCGCTGCAGCTCTTCGTCCCTGACTTCTACCCCAGCCTTTTCACCGATTTCCGACAGAACGAGACCGAGACGGACGCGGCGTTCGGCAAGCTTGCGATATTCTTCGCGGGCTGCCTCTTCCGTGGTTTCCTCATCCTCAAAGGTACGGCCTGCCTGCTGCAGATCGAAATTGATCTGACGCCAGATATTGTTGAACTCGGCCTCAACCAGCTTCTGCGGAATTTCAAACTGGTAATCCGCATCAAGCGCGTCGAGAATCTGACGCTTTACCTTCTGGCGGGTGATCTGGCCATACTGGCTTTCGATCTGCTCGCGAACGATCTGACGCAGACGTTCCAGCGATTCAATGCCGAGCTTCTTGGCAACCTCGTCATCGAGAACAAGCTCATTCGGCTTGGCAACTTCCTTGACCTTGATGTCGAAGGTTGCTTCCTTGCCAGCCAGATGGGTTGCACCATAGTCTTCAGGGAAGGTTACGGTGATGACCTTTTCATCACCTGCCTTGACGCCGATGAGCTGATCTTCAAAGCCCGGGATGAACTGACCGGAGCCGAGAACGAGCTGGGCATCATTGTCGGCACCGCCTTCAAACGGCTCGCCGTCGAGCTTGCCGAGATAGTCGATCGTGACACGATCGTCCTTTTCAGCCTTGCCCTTCTTGGGTTCGTAGGTGCGGGTCGAATCGGCAATGCGCTTGACCTGCTCATCGACTTCCTCGTCCGAAATATCAACAACTTCGCGGGTAACCGCGATCTTGGTGAAATCCTTCAGTTCGATCTTCGGCAGAACTTCATAGTTCAGCGAGAAAACGAAATCGGCCTTGCCTTCGAGAACCTTTTCGGCCTCTTTCTCGTCTTCCGACATGATGACTTCCGGCTGGGTTGCCGACTTTTCACCACGCTCAGCCAGAAGCGAACGGGTCGAATCGTTCAGGATTTCGTTGATGATTTCAGCCATGAAGGACTTGCCGTACATCTTGCGCAGATGCGAGACCGGAACCTTACCCGGACGGAAGCCATTGATGCGAGCGCGGCCACGCGCAGTTTCGAGCCGCTCTGCGAGCTTGGCTTCGAGATCTCCGGCCGGAACCACGACTTTAATCTCGCGCTTCAGCCCTTCATTGAGCGTTTCGGTAACCTGCATGTTCAAACCTTCACTTCTCTTATTGTCCCGCCGTCTCCGGCGATCCGCCACATCGCGGGATAGAAATTCCTCTGCCTTATGCGACAGGCGTGAATGACAGCCATTCACTATCGTTTCTGTCACACAAAGCCTTGCAAATCGGGGTTTCGATCATCAAGTTCCAACATTGTGGCCCACCTTGCAGCGTTTTTGTGGCACAACTACACGCTGATAACCGAACCCACGGCGATTTGCACACTCAATTAAGGTGAGAAATCACTTACGTCAATGCAAAACAGCCTGAAATCCGGCCTGTTTGCCTGCGCAGTGAACATCACGACCATGGTTTTCAGGCCAATGCCATCCCCCTGCCCCGACGCTGACAGCTCGGCCTGCCCCATTATGCTGTCAATTCAAAGAATTGCGAGAATTCCTCGCGCAATTCCTCCTCGTCAGACAAATCCGGCTCACCGGCGAAGACTTCGGCAATATCGGCGCGTTCCCTTGATACCCCATCAAGGAGCGGAACGCGTGCTGCGACTTTTACCAGCTCTTCCATGATACCTGCACAGTAAAGCACGACATCGCAACCGGCCGTGATGATATTTTCCGCCAGGTCGCCCAGATCACCCGACAGCGCTTTCATCGACAGATCATCGCTCATGATCAGGCCATCAAAGCCGATCAGATCACGCATGACATTATTCAGGATGGTTGGCGAAAGTGTTGCCGGATTTGCCGGATCAAGACATTCAAACACGACATGCGCCGTCATGGCCATCGGCAGATCATTCAGCGCCATGAAGGGCACGAAATCATGTGCAACAAGCTCACTCAAAGGCACATTTACCCGCGCCAGTTCCTTGTGCGTATCGACAAAGGCACGACCGTGGCCCGGCATATGCTTCATGACCGGAAGGACTCCCCCCGCCAGCAAGCCTTCAGCCGCAGCGCGCCCAAGGGTTGCCACTGCATGCGGATTACGCGAATAAGCGCGCGTGCCAATCACATCGTTCGCGCCCTCGATCGGCACATCCAGCACAGGCAGACAGTCCACATTGATGCCAAGCTTCAGCAGATCAAAGGCATGCAGACGCGCCTGCAACCAGGCCGCGCGCAGGCCGGCCTCCTGATTGCGCGCATAAATTGCCCCGATCTCAGATGCGGACGGGTAATTGGGCACAAGCGGTGGGCGCAGCCGCTGAACACGACCGCCTTCCTGATCGATCAGGATCGGCAATTGCGGCCGACCCGTCAGATCGCGCAAATGCGCGGTCAGATCAGCCACCTGCTCAAGGCTTTCAATATTGCGGGCAAACAGAATGAAGCCCCATGGAGCCTCATCCCGGAAAAAGGCAATTTCATCGGCCGTCAGTTTCGTTCCGGACAGACCGGCAATCCAAGCCTTGCATTCAACCATGTGAAAATTCCCCTGAAGCTCGCCGATGCATGCTGCGTCGTAACAAGTGAGACAGAACCATTGCTATCAAGAAAGGGGCGAACCAGTCGCCCCTTTTCTCATTTTTTCATACAGAGAACGCGCCCTGGGATCAGATGATCCATGCCAACGGCCATTACCGCGTTACAAGGCAGCTTCCGCCGGCAGCTTTCAGGCGATTGCACAGTGCCGTTGCATCCTCGCGCGAGCCGGCGCTGACACGTACACGATAATATGTGCCCTTGCCCGGAATATCGGCGCGCTTGATATCGACGCTGCGTCCGCCAATCACGCTACCATATTTGCGCGCAATATCGGCATAGGATTTCTGCGCAAGTTCAGCGGAAGGCTGCGAGGAAACCTGAATGAAATAACCGCCACCATTGGCAGCCCCCACAGCCGCGGCAGGCTGTGCCGGTTGCGCCGCCTGGGCAGGTGCCGTTTCAGCCTGTGCGCGTTGCGGCACCTTGGCCACGACAGTGACCGGCTGCTGTGCCGGACGCGATGGCACAAGCGGCGCCTTGACAGGCGGCTTGACCTGTTCTGCTGGCTTAGTCTGCTCTTCAGGTTTTGCAGCCGTTTCCGGCGGCCTAATCGGCTCGGGCGCCGGATCGCCACCAGCGGCAATTTCCGCGATCTGATCGCGACCGGCCGTTTCGCTGGCCGGGCTTTCAGCACTCTTCACTGCTTCCGGTTCTGGTGTTGCAGGCTGCGTGACGGCCGGCTCTTTTGCTGAAGGCGGCAGAATCGTTCCATCCGAGCGGACAACCATGGTTTCCACTTCACGCGGCTTGATCAGAGGCTCAGGCTCCGACCTCTCTGCAGGAGGCTGTGCGCTGGCAACATTTTCACCCTGGCCCTCATCCTCAGGTGATTCGCTGTCATCCGTACCGGAAATATCAATCGGATCTTCTCCGGTTGTAATCAGCTGCTTCTGTTCCGGGCTGTCCGGCAAGGTGCCGCTGACACGGTCGTAGACTGCCTTGTCCTGATTGGGCACAACAACCCCGCCCGGATTTTCCGGCTGTACCTTGACAGGCTGATCATCAGCGCGAATGAGCACAGGCTCATCCGAACCGCCATCGGCAAGGAAATGATAGCCCACACCGCCCAACAACACGGCAACGCCGGCAATCGTGGCAAAGATCAAGCCGCGGCGGCCACGTACCGGGCGTTCGCGATAGGCATCTGCCGCCCTGCCCAGATCGTCCTCGGCCGGCATGCTGGCACGCGCGCCATAATCATCGCCTTCCAGTGCCTGCGAACCCTGCATGGCCCAATGGTTGTAGAAATCCTCCGAGCTTGCCGTTGCACTGCTGGAAGACTGCGACGCCGTCTTGGCGCGAATATAGGAATCTGCGGCCGCATCAAGTCCCATTGCGGTTGTGGCAGCAAGCTTTCCGCCCGGCAGATAGGTTGAGGCGCTTTCGCGGAAAATATCCTCGAATGCCTTGTCGGCTTCGCTTTGTGTTTCGGTCTGGGTTGCCGTTTCATCCACTTCAATCGTGTTGAAGACGTCGGCAAACTCGGCTTCCAGCTCGGCAAGGCGGGCGGAAGGCTCTTCCTCACCATAATCCACTTCCGGCAGATCAAAGGCATGGGTCTGCTCGACCTTGCTTTCGGAAACCGAGAGGGTTTCAATCTCAGGCGGCGGAGTGAAAGCCGCGCTCTTCTGGCCAGACAGGGATGTAAAAGACGGCACACTGTCATCATCCGCCCTGGCAACCTGTTCTGCCGAAGCATCCGCAAATGCGTGTTCGTCTGCTTCAGCTACCCTGCGCATATCCGACTGGAAGAAATCATCCATGTCGAGATCATCAGTCGTCAGACTGATCTCATCCTGCTGAGCAGCAAGGTGATCACCGGATGGCTCGAAATCAAAATCATCATCGGTCAGCTCAAGACCGTCCAGACTGAAGAGATCATCCTCTGTTGCCTCTGCGCCGTCTGCCGCCTGTGTCTGCTGCGGCTCAAAGGCAAAATCATCGTCAAGTGAGAGGTCATGCTCGTCATCGTCGCCTGACGAAAACGCATTTTCGCCTGCCTGTCCCATCGATGCGTCTTGCGCATGGCGGCTTGTTGACTGCTCACCAGTGGCAAAATTGCTCAGCTTGTAGCGCGGGAAACCGGAGGGCTCGACCAGACGTGAATAAGCGGCCGTTTCACCTGTCTCAGGCTCATCATGCACCGTTTCTTCGGCAAGATCGACTTCTTCCAGCCGGAAATCATGTTCATCAAAGCTGATATCCGGTTCAGCCTCAGGCTGGTAATCAACTGCTGCGGCATGATTGTCTTCTACGACCGGCTGATGGTCCTGATGGGCTGCGGCGTAATCCCGCTGCTGTGTCTCGGGATCATGAGTGCCATCACTGGAAAACAGCAGTCGTTCCAACTCGTCTTCAAGCGATAGAGCAGGTTCTTGTGGCGCAGCAGCCTGATGGCCGACATCATATGCCTGCACCGGTATATCCGACTGCCAGTCCGACGCAGACTCATGCCATTCCGGCTCATGCCCTTGCCTGTCGGACGGCGCATGATCATGTGTTTCTGCCACATGCGCTACCGGCTCATGCTCGGCATAATCATGCTGTTCTGGCGTATGCCGCTCATGTGCGAAATGCGGCTCGGTATCGTCATAAGGTTGCGCCTCATAACGGACAGAATGCTGCGCAGTCTCCTCAGCATAATGGGAGCCGCCTTCGATCACATCATCAAAATTGAACGGATCGATGGCCTCGCCCTGCTCCACATCGACAAATTCCATGACTTCAGGCGCGCCTGACTGTGCCTGCGGCGCAGGCGGCAGATCATCATCAAGACTCAATTCCAGGGGATCGAGCGAGAAATCAATATCCGCATCCTGATGGGAAAACTCCTGTTCAAGCACAGGATGATGGCCTTCCGAATGGAAATCAGACGGCTGCCGGCCCGTGATATGCGGCTGTTCATCGGCTGGATGTGACGGCGTCAGGAAATTGTCAAAATCACCATATAATTCCCGTTCCAGATCAAGTACCGGGTCAACACCCCCGTCACCAGCATAAGGATCATTCACATGACGCGCATTCTGATCAGCACTGCCTGCAGCAGGCCTGTCGAAGCTGAAAATCCGCGATAGTTCCATCAGCGGATCATCTTCGTGCAACGGGCGATTTTCGTGACCTGACTTGGCACCGCTGTCCGTCATGACTTGATTCCTAACCCTAACCCTGGACGCCGCAATACGTCCCAACCAAAGCTTTATAGCTAGGCATTATGGGCAAAAGTTGACAGCAGCCATGCGCCGAAGGGAGGCCTGCGACTTGCGTCAACGCTGACATCCCATCCGTTCGACCCTTGCCACAGCCTTGTCAGTCACAAACCGACAAGCGCGGCAGCCGACCAATCCCATTGCCCCGCCCCGCATCACCGGGGCGTCAATGCCGGGATCCTGTTCAAACAGCGCCTCCAGAATGATGTTCCTGAAACGCTATTCTAGCGCATTTCCGTTGGCGCGTCCGCACCGATAATCGTCAGTCCGGAGGTCAGCACATCGGAAACAGCCTGCACCAGCCCTAACCTAGCCAATGACAAATTAGGCTGGTTAACCTTAATAAAACGTAAGTCCGGATTTTCCGTACCCTTGTTCCATTGCGAATGGAAGGCACTCGCAAGATCATAGAGGTAGAAAGCCAGACGGTGCGGCTCCTGATGGATGGCAGCTGATTCGATCAGGCGCGGATATTCGGCAAGCTTGCGCACCAGTGCAATTTCGCTCTCATCGGTCAGTTCCCCCAGATGCTTGGCCATGGTTGCCCGGTCAAGCTCGGCCAGGCCGAGCTGTTCGGCCGCCTGACGGAACACCGAATGGCAGCGCGCCGAGGCATATTGCACGTAGAAGACCGGATTGTCCTTGGACTGTTCGGTTACCTTGGCAAAGTCGAAATCAAGCGGTGCGTCATTCTTGCGGTAAAGCATCATGAAGCGCACCGGATCGCGGCCAACCTCATCCACCACATCGCGCAGCGTGACGAATTCGCCTGCCCGCTTGGACATGCGTACCGGCTCGCCATTGCGGAACAGCTTGACGAGCTGACACAAGAGAACGGTAAGCTTGGCCTTGCCACTGGAGACAGCGCGCGCAACGGCTTCCAGACGCTTGACATAGCCGCCATGGTCAGCACCGAGAATATAGATCATCTCGTTGAAACCACGATCAAACTTGTCCTTGAAATAGGCAACATCGGCAGCAAAGTAGGTGAAGCTGCCATCCGACTTCATCAGCGGACGATCAATATCATCCCCCACCTCGGTCGAGCGGAACAGGGTCTGTTCGCGATCTTCCCAGTCTTCCGGAAGCTGGCCCTTCGGCGGCGGAAGCTTGCCCTTGTAGACATGCCCCTTCAGCGTCAGGTCATTGATGGCATTGCGGATTGCGCGGGCATGATCGGCATGCAACTTGCGTTCGGAAAAGAACACATCGTGATGGACATTGAGCGCGTCCAGATCGGCGCGGATCATCGCCATCATCGCATCAATCGTGCGCTCCTTGACGAGACTCAAGGCTTCATCTTCCGGCATTTCCAGAAGCTTGTTGCCAAATTCCCTGGCCAGAGCCTGCCCGACCGGCACCAAATAATCGCCCGGATAAAGACCTGCCGGAATTTCACCAATCTGTTCGCCCAGTGCCTCGCGATAGCGCAGCATGGCGGAACGTGCCAGAACATCGATCTGCGCGCCCGCATCATTGATGTAATATTCCTTGACGACATCATAGCCGGCAAATTTCAGCAGATTTGCCAGAACATCGCCTACAACCGCGCCGCGGCAATGACCAACATGCATCGGCCCGGTCGGATTGGCCGAAACATATTCGACATTGACCTTGATGCCCTGCCCAAGCGTCGAGCGACCAAAATCGGTGCCTGCGGCAAGCATATTGGCAAGCTGACGCTGCCAGTAGCTCTGCTTCAGGCGCAGATTGATGAAGCCCGGGCCTGCGACATCAACCGAATCGACATCCTCATCCTGCTTGAGGGCTGCGGCGATCGTGGCTGCCAGTTCACGCGGGTTCTGGCCGACAGCCTTTGACAAAACCATCGCAGCATTGGTTGAAATATCGCCATGCGACGGATCACGCGGCGGTTCGACACCAATACGCGACAGGTCAAGCGCGCTGCCATCTTTTGATTTCAGATCAAGATCTTGCAACGTCTTTTTGATACGCGTACCGAAATCTGCAAAGATATTCATGGTCTGTCCTGTCATGATCCCGTTTTGCAACGCTGTCAGCTTGCGACGGAATCGGTCGTGTAAAGAGAAGCAGAAAACCGGGCATATGATGCCGCGTTCTTTTGCCTTGTTGCGTTCCGATTAAGCCAATTCTGGTGTGTGGTCAAACAATCGTCGGTGTTCGCGCACGGCATAATTGTCCGTCATGCCCGCCAGATAGTCGGCAATGCGGCGCGCACGTGCGGCTTCATCCAGCGTTTCCATGTCGGAACACCACTCCGGCGGCATGATATAGGGATCTGCCATACAGGCCTCAAACAGATCCCGCAAAATGCGATCTGCAGCCTGTCTGCGCAGCATGACACTGGGGTGATGATAGAGATTCTTGAACAGAAAGCGTTTCAGGATCTTTTCATCTTCCTTCATGGCCGGGGAAAAACCGACCAGCGCGCGATCCTGGCAGCGCACATCCGCAACGCTTTGCGGCCTGACCTGCCTGATGCGGTATTGTGATTCCGCAATCACGTCCTCGACCATGACCGTGATCTGGCGGCGCACCAGTTCATGCCCCGCCCTGTCGGCATCAAGCCCTGGATAGCGCTCGCGCACGATAGTCATGAGCCTGTGCGTCAGCGGCACCTCATCCAGCGCCTCAAGCGTCAGCAGGCCCGAACGCAAGCCATCATCAATATCATGCGCATTATAGGCAATATCATCGGCGATGGCTGCGCATTGCGCCTCCAGACTGGCAAAGCGCGACAGTTCCAGATCAAAACGGGCATTGAAATCCAGAATGGGCTGCGGCACAGCCACATCCCCATGAATGGCATATTTGCCCGTCAGCGGGCCATTATGCTTGACCAGCCCTTCCAGCGTTTCCCATGTCAGATTCAGGCCATCGAATTCGGCATAACGATGTTCCAGCCTGGTGACGATGCGCAGCGACTGCGCATTGTGGTCAAAACCGCCATAATCCTTCATACAGGCATTCAGCATGTCTTCACCCGTATGACCGAAGGGCGTGTGACCAAAATCATGCACCAGCGCCACAGCTTCGGCCAGATCCTCATCCAGCCTGAGCGCACGCGCCAGCGCACGCGCAATCTGCGCCACTTCGATCGTATGGGTAAGACGCGTGCGATAATGATCGCCCTCATGGGCGATAAAGACCTGCGTCTTGTGCTTCAGACGCCGGAATGCTGTTGAATGAATGATGCGATCACGATCGCGCTGGAACGGCGTACGGGTCGGGCTTTCTGCTTCCGGCACCAGACGGCCACGGCTTTGCACAGGGTCACAGGCATAAGGCGCGCGTTCCCTGTAGCCGAAGCCAATACCTTCCAGTGACATTGCGATAAACTCCTCACCGTAATATGATTACATGAACAGCAGCTGTTATTGACTTCCGATCGTCGCGTTCATAGCTATCAGCCAATATCAATGGCAAGCGGCGATTGGTCGAAGCATCGACAGATTAACCGCATCGACGCAATTGCAAACGGAAAAATCGACATGACAGGCATTACCGTTTCCGACGCAGCAGCCAAGCGCATTGCGAAGATTCTCAGCGCCAATCCGGACAAGACAGCCTTGCGCGTCTCGGTTGAAGGCGGCGGTTGTTCGGGCTTTTCCTATAAATATGATCTGGTGAGCGAACAGGCCGATGACGATATCGTGCTGGAAAAGGATGGCGCAAGGGTGCTGATCGACTCGGTTTCCCTGCCCTATATGGATGGGTCGGAAATCGATTTCGTTGATGATCTGATGGGGCAATCCTTCCAGATCAGAAATCCCAATGCCACGGCATCCTGCGGCTGCGGCACAAGCTTTGCAATCTGAATCCGTCAGACTATAGAGACCCATTGCAACCGGCTGTTTCAGCCGTTTTCTTTTGGGCAAAACAGTGGGGTTTGCTTCTGCCCGCACGCAAAATCTGCGTGGAGAAAGATGGCGGTTGCGTGGTTGTGCTTGCCCTTGCTCCGGCAAAGGCCTAATCCTGAAGGCATGAAAATCGCGACATGGAACATCAACGGCGTCAAGGCGCGCATCGAAAACCTTCAGCACTGGCTGAAGGAGTCCGATCCCGATATTGTCTGCCTACAGGAAATCAAGTCGGTCGACGAGCAGTTTCCGCGTCTGGAGATCGAGGCACTTGGCTATCACGTTGAGACCCATGGCCAAAAGGGGTTTAACGGCGTTGCGCTGATTTCCAGAAAATCCCCGGATGAGGTCAATCGCGGCCTTCCGGGCGATGACAGCGACGAACAGGCGCGATTTATCGAAGGCGTCTATTCGACCGGCAAGGGAGTCGTCCGTGTCGTGTCTCTCTATCTGCCAAACGGCAATCCGATCGAGACAGAGAAATTTCCCTACAAGCTCGGCTGGATGCAGCGGCTGGAAAACTGGGCAAAGGAACGGCTTGCCCTGGAAGAGCCACTCGTGCTTGCGGGCGACTATAATGTCATTCCCGAACCACAGGATGCAAGGAACCCAAAAGCCTGGCGGGGGGATGCGCTGTTTCAGCCAGAATCACGTCAGGCCTTCAGGCGGCTCAAGAATCTGGGCTTTACCGAGGCTGTCCGCGCCACGACGGATGATGAAGGTGTCTATACGTTCTGGGATTATCAGGCCGGCGCATGGCAAAAGAACAATGGCATCCGCATCGACCATCTGCTTCTCTCACCGGAAGCAGCCAATCATCTTGTCGCAGCCAATATCGAAAAACATGTACGTGGCTGGGAAAAGCCATCCGATCACGTTCCGGTCGCCATTACACTGGCGCTTTGAATGATCATTGTGCAGCCATCCAAAGGCCGCACACCTTGATTTGGAAATTCCTGAACTCAGAAATCACTCTTGGTGTCTACAGTGGCGGAAAGTGCAATAGCATTGCGACGCTCTGCCTCGCCCACAATCGAAAATGCGCGCTCCTGCATATCGCGGATCCAGTCGCAATCCTGCACGGGACAGCGTGCAATGGCTGCGGTCATCATGGCAAGGCCACGCACAGTCTTGCCAGCCTGAAACAGCATATTGCCAAGCATTGCCTGGGCACTGGCATTGCCCTTCTTTGCAGCAAGCTGGAACCAGCGTGCAGCCTGCACGGGATTCTTTTCACCACCCTCGCCCTTGAGCAGCATAAGGCCTAATTCATACTGGGCGGATGCATCGCCATAATTGGATGCGGCCTGCACATAAAGATCACGCGCAATTGCCGGATCTGGCCGAATCGGTGAACCTGGAATGCCCGTCCTATGATATCCGGCCAAGGCCACAAGCGCGTCGGCTACATAGGGGCCATCTTCCGAACCCGGCTCTGCGCCCTCGCGCACGATTTTCTGGAATATCTTGTAGGCCTCGTAGTCGTTCTCAGCAACGCCATCGCCATCGGCATACATGCGTGCGAGTTTCCATTTGGCGCCCTGATGGCCACGCTCTGCTGCATAGGTCAGCGCCTTGACCGCTTCATCCTTGTGGCCGTTCTTGTAGGCGGAAAAACCGAATTTGAACAGTTCGAACGGGCTGCGCGACTTTTCGGTATCGTCGTTCAGGTCGAAAGCGACAGCATTGGCACAGGCCAGGGAAAGGCCAAGCAGGAGTGCCATTGCACTATATGAAAAACGTCGACTGCGCATCACTTTGCCGGTCTTTCACACTGGTTCAAAACAATCACTTCGACAAACTAGCCTTTCATTTCGACAAGACTGAGACCCGATCTTGTCCGAAAAATGCCATTGCCCAATTCAAGCACAGAGGTCAGGCAAGTGGATAAATTCCTGAAACCAATCCACCACGACACCTCCACTGCCCACAGACCGTCCTGTCATGGTTTCAGCCCATTCATGCAAGCTGGAGGATGACCAAACGATATGTCGTACAGTTTTGCCTTGATTATCGGGTGACGCTGATTTGTGGCGGGAAATTGGCAAAATGCAACGCCTGACTGAACGGAAAGAAGCATCCTTTGCAACTGTTGCGGATTAACAACA
This sequence comes from Daeguia caeni, assembly GCF_042653845.1. NCBI lineage: Bacteria > Pseudomonadati > Pseudomonadota > Alphaproteobacteria > Hyphomicrobiales > Brucellaceae > Daeguia > Daeguia caeni. Next base: position 55,098 of record NZ_JBHSEL010000123.1, read on the forward strand.
AATTCGCCATTCTCTCCGCATATGATGATTGGCCTTATCCTTGCCATCGGCCATTGCTTCTTTTCCTCTTTACGGTGCGCAATATGAGCGCGCCAGCACGGATATCCAGAACCATGCGCTCCCTTCGGCAACGTCAGAGATTTTGGAAAAGTAAAGGAAAAACATTAAGATTGCTAGATTTCCTTTTGGTTTTATTGATATTTTTTGTTTTGATTGCAATCATTTTAAGGTTTCAGAATACGTCCAGCGCCCAAGCAGTCATTACAGGGCGAGCCACAATCATTGATGGTGATACAGTCAGAATCGCAGGCAAGCGCATTCGATTGAAAGGTATTGATGCGCCTGAAATCAAGCAATTGTGCAGACTGGATCAGAGCAGTGTCCAATGTGGTCATCAGTCCAGGACAGCATTGGCCGACAAGATTGGCTCTGCGGCGATTCGCTGTGAAATCAGTGGCACTGACAAATATGAACGCGCCCTGGGCACATGTTTTCTCGGCACAGTTGACTTGAACAAATGGATGGTGGAACAGGGATGGGCTGTCTCCTATGGCGCCTATCAGACAGAGGAGCAGGAAGCCCGGAAGAACCGGCGCGGCATATGGGCAAGTACATTCGAAGCTCCCAGGAACTGGCGCAGGCAGCATGAGCGCCGGTCATGAACACGATGCCAGATGCGTTCATGCTCTTCCCGCGCTCATATTCCCAGACCGAATATAACGGATGGATTTTCAGGCTGAGGTGATGGAAAAGCTCGCAAATCTGCAATCAGACATCAGAGCCTGCCGCATCTGTCGCGACGCGCCCATGTTTCAGCCCCCCTTGCCGCACGAACCGAACCCGGTCTGCGTCCTGTCGCAAACCGCCCGCATCGCCATTTGCGGTCAGGCACCGGGCATTCGCGTGCACAATACCTCTCTGCCCTTCAATGATCCCTCCGGCGATCGTCTGCGCGCATGGCTTGGAACCAGCCGCGCAGAATTTTATGACGCACGCAAACTGGCAATTGTGCCGATGGGCTTCTGTTTTCCCGGCTATGACAAGCATGGCGGCGACCTGCCGCCACGGCGTGAATGCCGCCGCATCTGGCATGACCGCATTTTTGCCGCCATGCCACAACTGAAGCTCATTCTGGTCATCGGGCAATATGCACTGGCCTATCACCTGCCGCAATATCGCGGCACCCGTCTCAGCGCGATAGTCGAGAACTGGCGTCAGTTTCTGTTCACGCCGGATGCACATGGGCGCATCATCCTGCCGCTGCCGCATCCATCATGGCGCAACAGCGGCTGGCTGAAGCGCAATCCATGGTTTGAAACCGAGCTTGTGCCAGAGCTGCGCGCTAAAATTCGCCGCCTGCTTGATGTTGACAATTAATTTTTACAAAAAACATCCTCACAAGAATATTTTTCCTGTTCATTCATTGCGGAGCCCGCCATAAGGTATTAACTTTTACCAAGGCAGGTAAATCGGGAAACAGTTTCTAAAATCGGGACGAAGACGCATGGACAGGCTTGATCGGAAAATTCTGCGCCTTCTGCAGGAAGATGCAACCCTTGCAGTGGCCGATATTGCCAAGAAAGTGGGGCTTTCGACCACGCCTTGCTGGCGGCGCATTCAGAAACTGGAAGAAGATGGGGTCATCAAGCGTCGTGTGGCCATTCTTGACCCGGTGCGTGTCAATGCCCGTGTGACAGTCTTCGTTTCCATTCGCACCGGCTCGCACAGCCACGAATGGCTGAAGCGCTTTTCCGAAGTGGTGCAGGAGTTTCCGGAAGTCATCGAATTCTATCGCATGAGTGGTGATGTGGACTATCTTCTGCGCGTCGCCGTGCCGGATATTGCCGCCTATGACCAGTTCTACAAGCGACTGATCAGCAAGATTGAAATCCGCGACGTGTCATCGTCATTTGCGATGGAGCAGATCAAATATACGACCGAGCTGCCGCTCGACTATATGATCCTCGACAAGGAAACGGCCTGATCAGGATCAGGTATGCAGTCGATTGCCAAAAGCCCGGACAATCCCGGGCTTTTGCTTTTTCCAATCAGGCCTGGGACTTGGCCACACCAGCCTGTTCAAAGGTTGCCATTCCGCTATGGCAAAGGGCTGCGGCCTTGACGATACCGGCAGCAACGGCTGCCCCCGTGCCCTCACCCAGACGCATTCCCAGATCAAGCAGCGGCTTCTTGCCCATTCTGTCCAAAAGGCGGCGATGACCCGGCTCGGCCGAGACATGACCAAACAAACAATGGTCAATAGCTTCCGGATTGGCGGCAAAGAGGATCGCGGCCGCAGAGCTTGCGACGAAACCATCAATGATGACCGGAATTTTTTCCATGCGGGCTGCCAGAATGGCACCTGCCATGGCGGCAATTTCACGTCCGCCCAGACGGCGCAGGACTTCAAACGGATCCTTGAGGTGAGCCTGATGCAGTGCAACCGCCTGACGGATGGCGGCAAGCTTGCGTTCCATTAGCTCGCCAACCGAGCCGGTGCCCGGTCCTGCCCAGTCCTCGGCAACTCCGCCAAACAGGGCAAGGCAGATGGCGGCGGCAATGGTCGTATTGCCAATGCCCATTTCGCCAATGCAAAGCAGATCCGTTCCGCCAGCGATGGCCTCCATCCCGAACGCCATGGTGGCAGCACAGGTGCGCTCATCCATGGCGGCATCCCTGGTAATGTCTTCGGTTGGATGTTCAAGCGCCAGATCAAAAACCTTAAGACCCAGATCATAGGCGATGCAGAGCTGGTTGATCGCAGCACCACCAGCGGCAAAATTTTCAACCATCTGTGCGGTCACGCTTGATGGATATGGCGTGATGTTTTGCGCCGTCACGCCATGATTGCCAGCAAAGACTGCCACCAGCGGGCGGTTGATCTGCGGGGTACGCTTCCCGCTCCACGCGGCAAGCCAGGCCGCGATCTCTTCCAGCCGCCCAAGCGATCCGGCAGGCTTGGTCAGACTTACTTCACGCTCACGCACAGCGCGTTCTGCACCCAGGTCAGGACCCGGAAGATTGCGGATCAGTTCGCGGAAATCATCAAATGGCAGGCCACTGGCACTCATGTCGTCAAGTCCGTTCAAAGGAGGTAAAATGCGATTAGGTTGCGCACGTCCTATAAGCACTGGCGCAATTTTTCAAATCACCTCTTTCGTAGAATGCGGTTTAATGCAATCTCTGCCCCATGAAGCGCAGAGAAACCAGACGGAGCAGCGCCTTGCAGCACATCAGCCTGATCAGTCACATGATCCGTTCCATCGGTTTTCTGACACGCCTGCCTGTTCCGCAGCGCTGGCAGGCTGCAACCGCTTCACAACCGGAAAGCGATTCGTTGCGCCAGGCCACGCGCGCCTTTGCGCTTGTTGGCGCACTGCTTGGCTTTCTCGCCGGCATCGGCCTTATCATAGCCAATGGACTGCATTTTCCGCCGCTGGCAAGCAGCCTGGTTGCCATCGCCCTGCTTGCCCTCATGACAGGCGCATTGCATGAAGACGGACTTGGCGACACGGTGGACGGGTTCTTTGGCGCGTCAATGCCAGAGAAGCGTCTTGAAATCATGAAGGATTCGCGCATCGGCACATTTGCTGCCCTTACCCTTTTCATCTGGACGGGGCTCAAGGCAACCCTGCTTGCCGCAATCATCGAAAGGGCGGGCGCCAATCTCGCTGCCCTGGCCCTGATTGGCAGTGAGGCTCTCAGCCGGGTTGGCATGCTTGCCATCTGGCACGGGCTTCCCTCCGCTCGCCCCGGCGGTCTTGCCGACAAGATCGGCACACCGGAATGGGAAAGCGTCGTCTTTGCCGCAATCACCGGCCTGGCAATCTATTGCGTGACCATCTGGCCATCTGGCGGAATCAGCGCAATCCTGTTTTCGCTCCTGCTCACCACCGGGCTGATCTATGGCTTTTCGCAGCTTTGCCTTGCCAGGATCGGCGGCCAGACTGGCGATACCCTGGGAGCTGCGCAACAGATCGGCAGCCTTGCGACCCTGGCCGGCCTGGTTGCATGCCTGTGAAAGGTGAGGCAGGATTCCTTCTGTTAAAAATACTGAAGCAGGTGTAATGCAGCCGCAAACCGGCTAGAGTGTATGAGGCTTCATTTCATTTTCTGACAGTGCAACATGCGTTCAAAAATTCATTTGAATAGCGCTTTGCATTATTGAACAAGGCCCTTGCGCATTCCAGATATCATGACGATTGCTGGACCGGCGCAGTGCCCACGACAGAACGGCATCATCCCGAATCAGGCGCATGGGTTGAGAACCGTTTCACTTGATGTCACAAAACAGCTCAGGCTGGCAGCGCCAGATGACGGCATAGACAAATACGGATTGAGTGATGGTAAGCTATATCAATGCAGCAGAGGCTCCGGCAAAATATACCGGACAGATCAGGCTCTATGGCCCAGAGGCTTTTGAGGCCATGCGCAAGGTCTGCAACATCACCGCGCGCTGCCTTGACGAACTGAATGACATTGTCAAACCCGGTGTGACCACCAACGAAATTGATCGTTTCGTGTTTGAGTTTGGCATGGATAATGGCGTCTTTCCGGCCACATTGAATTATCGCGGCTATACCAAATCGACATGTACCTCGATCAATCATGTCGTCTGTCACGGCATTCCAAACGACAAGCCACTGCGCGAGGGCGATATTGTCAATATCGACGTCACCTATCTGCAGGATGGCTGGCATGGCGATTCCAGCCGCATGTATGCAGTGGGCGAAATCAAGCGTGCAGCCGAACGTCTGCTGGAAGTAACCTATGAGAGCCTGATGCGCGGCATTGCCGTGGTCAAGCCTGGCGTCAAGACGGGCGCAATTGGAGCGGCCATCCAGTCCTATGCCGAAAGTGAACGCTGCTCGGTCGTGCGTGATTTCTGCGGTCATGGCGTTGGGCAACTGTTCCATGACGCGCCCAACATTCTGCATTACGGCACACCCAATGATGGCGTGGAAATTCGCGAAGGCATGATTTTCACAATCGAACCAATGATCAATCTCGGCAAACCGCATGTGAAAGTGCTTTCTGATGGCTGGACGGCGGTCACTCGCGACCGGTCGCTTACGGCGCAATATGAACACACGGTCGGTGTGACCAAGGATGGTTGTGAGATCTTTACGCTCTCGCCCAGGAATATCTTTGCTCCAGCTTCTCTCAGATAGCTGATTGACCTGTAGCCAATTGTTTTGAGTGGGGGAAAACAGCATGGCGCGGAAAAAGAGTGATCTGAATGCCGAGACTTTTCCCGGCTTTCAGGACCACGCTACCGTGCCGGCGGTGATCGAAAAACCGCATCACCTTGGCCATCGTGATCGCTTGCGGCAGCGCTTCAAGTCGGCGCCGGATGCTCTGGCAGATTATGAACTGCTGGAACTCCTGCTCTTCCGCGTCATTCCCCGCGCAGATACCAAACCGGTTGCCAAGGCCCTGCTCAACCGTTTCGGCTCATTGGCAGAAGTGCTGGGCGCATCTGAAAATCTGCTGTCCGAATTGCCCGGCGTCGGGCCATCCGTTGCCCTTGACCTCAAGATCATCGAGGCAATCGCCAAGCGCAGCGCCCTGAGCAAGGTGATGAAACGGGAAGTATTAAGCTCATGGAGCAAGGTCATTGCCTATTGCACGGCGGCCATGGCCTATGAATCGCGCGAGCAGTTTCGCGTCCTGTTTCTGGACAAGAAAAACCATCTGATTGCAGACGAAGTCCAGCAGACAGGCACGGTTGACCACACGCCCGTCTATCCGCGCGAGGTTGTCCGCCGCGCGCTGGAACTCTCGGCAACCGCGATCATTCTGGTGCACAACCACCCTTCCGGCGATCCGACGCCATCGCGCGCCGATATCGACATGACACATATGCTGATCCAGGCAGCCAAGGTGCTGGGCATCACCGTGCTGGATCATGTCATTATCGGCAAGGAAGGCCATGCCAGCATGCGCGGGCTGAAACTGATGTGAGAAAGGCCTCTCAAGAGCAAGTTTCATGCAGCACTTGCACATTCTGATGCAGGCGAATTGCATGATCCATGCAAAATCCTGTTTCCCGGCAGGCCGCAACTGCTCCAATCCTGCATTACCTCATGCGTGAAATTCATGGACATGCGCAAAGGTTTGCACCACCTTAACTTGTGCACCGAATTCTTTGTTTTTCTAGACTTTAAGTCTATTGAGTCGGCCTTGACTTATTCCTTTCTACCCCGGTTATATAAACGTATGATTGATCGGACGCGCGCCTAGATTGAAACGCGGCTGACCTGAAATGCTCGATCCAACGCATCGATGAGCGGTTTGTTGGCATGGTTGCCGGATTGGAATGGAAATGCAGCCTGTTTTTGATGGACACAATGATGTTCTTTTGAGGCTTTGGGAAAATGCCTCCAATGGTTCAGACCCGATAAGGGAATTTGTAGAAGGAACAAGTGAAGGGCATATTGATCTGCCTCGTGCCCAAAAGGGTGGTCTGGCCGGCGGGATCTGTGCCATCTATATTCCGAACAGCGCGCATATTGAGCTGGCCAAGCCTGATGCCAATGGTCACTATGCAACACCTTTGGCGGCACCGCTGGAACGCAGCCCTTCTCTCGACATTGCGCTGCAATTTGCCTCCATTGCGCTTCGCCTCGAAGAAGCCGGAGCATGGAAGATATGCCGCAATGGCCGCGAACTGGAAGAAACCATCGAAAAAGGTCCATTTGCCGCCGTTCTTCACATGGAAGGTTGTGAAGCCATTGATGAAGATCTGGCTGCGCTTGATGTTTTCCATGCCATTGGTCTTCGCTCGCTTGGGCCAGTCTGGAGCCGCAGCAATATTTTCGGCCATGGCGTTCCCTTCGCCTATCCGATGTCGCCAGATACCGGCCCAGGCCTGACTGATGCGGGCAAGCGGCTTGTCAAGGCCTGCAATCGCAAGGGAATTCTGATCGACCTTGCCCATATCACCGAAAAAGGCTTCTGGGATGTCGCTCAGATCAGTGATCAACCGCTGATTGCCAGCCATTCCAATGCCCATGCCCTGACACCTGTCGCGCGCAATCTGACCGACCGGCAGATTGATGCAATCCGCGAGCGCAAGGGGCTGATCGGGCTCAATTATGCAACGACCATGCTGCGTGCGGACGGTCTGGAAAAGGCTGATACACCGCTTGACGATATGGTGCGTCATGTTGACTATCTGGTCAAACGGGCTGGCATTGATTGCGTTGCCCTGGGCTCGGACTATGATGGTGCTACAATTCCCGCCGCCATTGGCGACGCCGCAGGCACGCAGAATCTCGTATCAGCTTTGGCCAAGGCGGGCTATGGTGATGAGGAGCTTGCCAAACTGTGCCGCAAGAACTGGATTCGTGTCTTGAAGCAGGCGTGGCACGAAACAAACTGAGATAAATTCAAAACAATTGCAGAAAGGGAACATCATTATGAAACATTACGGACGTTTTCATCTTCTGACGGCTGGTGCCGCACTTGCCGCCATGCTGGCTGCAAGCCCAGCACTGGCTGCAACGCCTGCTGACACGCTGGTCCAGGCCTGGGCCTTTGACGACACCATCACGCTTGACCCGGCAGAATCCTTTGAGCTGTCGCCGGCAGAATTCATCGGCAATGCCTATGACATGCTCGTGCGCCTCGACATCAATGACACGTCCAAGGTTGTTCCCGGCGTTGCAGAAAGCTGGACGGTTTCGGAAGACGGCCTGACCTATACGTTCAAGTTGAAGCCCGGCATCAAGTTTGCCTCCGGCAATCCGCTGACGGCTGCTGACGTTGCCTATACGTTTGAACGCGCCGTACGTCTCGACAAGAGCCCGGCCTTCATTCTGACCCAGTTTGGCCTGACCGGCGACAATGTCACCGAAAAGGCCAAGGCTGTTGATGACACGACTTTCGTTCTTACCGTCGACAAGCCTTATGCACCAAGCTTTGTGCTCAACTGTCTGACGGCAACGGTTGGCGCCATTGTCGACAAGAAGCTGCTTGAAGAGCATGCCCAGAAAGTCACGCCAACCGAAGATTACAAATATGACACCGACTATGGCAATGCCTGGCTGAAGACCGGCTATGCCGGCTCCGGCCCGTTCAAGATCCGCGAATGGCGCGCCAATGAAGTCGTCATTCTGGAGCGCAATGACAATTATTATGGCGAAAAGCCGAAGCTTGCCCGCGTCTTCTACCGTCACGTCAAGGAAAGCGCCACACAGCGTCTGATGTTGGAATCGGGCGACATTGATGTTGCGCGCAACCTTGAGCCGGGCGACTATGAAGCCATCCAGAAGAACGACAAGCTGCAGACCACCAGTGCGGCCAAGGGCACGGTCTACTATATCAGCCTGAACCAGAAGAACCCGAATCTGGCCAAGCCTGAAGTGCGGGAAGCCTTCAAATATCTGGTTGACTATGATGCAATCGGCGCAACCATGATCAAGGGCATTGGCGAAATCCGCCAGACCTATCAGCCGAAGGGTGTTCTGGGTGCGCTCGACGCAGCTCCTTACAAGCTGGACGTTGACAAGGCCAAGGAACTGCTCGCCAAGGCTGGCCTGAAGGATGGCCTCTCGGTCACCTTCGACGTTCGCAACACGCAGCCTGTGACCGGCATTGCCGAATCCTTCCAGCAGACGGCAGCCAAGGCTGGAGTGAAGATTGACATCATTCCGGGCGATGGCAAGCAGACGCTGACCAAATACCGTGCTCGCAACCATGACCTCTATATCGGTCAGTGGGGCATGGACTATTGGGATCCGAATTCCAACGCCGAAGCCTTCACCAGCAACCCGGACAACAGCGACAACTCGCCCAACAAGACGCTTGCATGGCGCAATGCCTGGGATATCCCGGAGCTGACCAAGCAGACGAAGGAAGCATTGCTTGAACGCGACAGCGCAAAGCGTGCTGAAATCTACGAAAAGCTGCAGCAGGAAGCGCTCGATCAGAGCCCGTTCGTCATGCTCTTCCAGCAGATCGAAGTGGCCGGTGTCGCCGGTAATGTGAAGAATTACCGTCTTGGACCGACCTTCGACTCCAACCCGCTTGCCAATGTCAGCAAGGACTAAGCCCAATACCCGGCGCTGGGACAACCAGCGCCGGTTTGGCTTTCAACACCCGCAGCGGCCCTGATTGACCCATGGACGGTGCAGGCATTTTCCGTTCACAGCAAAAGCAGACAGAACCTTGACCAATAGTGGAATGAGTTCCCCCGGAAATGATCGAAATCCAAGGCGCCCACTCAGCCGTTCTGCGGCATGGGCCGCCTCGATCGCAAGTTTCCTGGTTATCGTAATCACGACCTATATTGGCCTTCTTGCCGTAACCTTCTTCATCGGGCGCGTTGTTCCGATTGATCCGGTGCTGGCCATTGTTGGTGACCGTGCTCCTGCGCATGTGGTTGAGCGTACACGTCAGGAGCTGGGGCTGCACCTACCCTATTACCAGCAGTTTTTCCTCTATGTGAAAGGCGTGTTGCACGGTGATTTCGGCACATCGGTTCTCACCACCAATCCGGTGATGACAGATATTCGCCGTGTCTTCCCGGCAACGATGGAACTGGCCACGGTCGGTACGCTGATCGGCGCCCTGTTCGGCATACCGCTGGGTGTTCTGGCTGCGGTCAAGCGCGGCAGCTGGGTTGACCAGATCGTGCGCGTGATCGGCCTCATCGGCTATTCGGTACCGATTTTCTGGCTTGGCCTGCTTGCCTTGCTGATTTTCTATGCGCGGCTTGGCTGGGCATCCGGCCCCGGACGGCTGGACATCACGTTTGAATATACATTCACGCCGATCACCGGCTTTTACATGATCGATGCGATCATTCTGCGCGACTGGGCTGCACTCAGCAATATTGTCTCGCATATCATTCTGCCGGCGGCCCTGCTTGGCTACTTCTCGCTTGCATATATCAGCCGCATGACGCGCTCCTTCATGCTCAATGAACTTGAGCAGGAATATATCGTCGCGGCACGTGCAAAAGGCCTGTCGGAAACCCGCATCATATGGGGACATGCGCTGCGCAATGCGGCCGTGCCGCTGATCACGGTAATTGCACTGTCCTATGCCGGACTGCTTGAAGGCTCGGTGCTGACCGAAACGATTTTCGCTTGGCCGGGCCTTGGCCTTTACATCACCAATTCGCTACAGAATGCTGATATGAATGCCGTTCTGGGTGGCACCATCATCATTGGCTCCGTCTTTATTGCGCTGAACCTTGTTTCAGACCTGCTTTACCGCCTGCTTGACCCAAGGACGCGCGCACGATGACCGATATGACCAATTCCTCTTCCGTTTCATGGCGCGAATGGCTGTTGTCCGAGCGCCCACAATCACGCAATCAGGCGCGTCTAGGTCGCGCCTATATGATCTGGCGGCGTTTTTCATCCAACCGGCTTGCTGTTCTGGGCCTCATCATCATTCTTGCGCTGCTGTTTGTTGCTGCCTTTGCGCCCGTGCTGGCGCCACATTCGCCGATTGATGGCGATCTGGCCAATGCGCGTCTGCTGCCGCCCGGCACACCCGGCTATTGGCTTGGTACGGACGATCAGGGCCGCGATATTCTCTCGCGTCTGATCTATGGTTCGCGCCTGACACTTTATGTCGTGCTGCTGGTGGCAATCATCGCCGCGCCGATTGGTCTTCTGGTGGGTACGGTGTCCGGCTATGCGGGCGGCTGGGTTGATGCCGCCTTGATGCGCATAACCGACATTTTCCTTGCCTTTCCGAAGCTCATTCTGGCGCTCGCCTTCGTGGCAGCCTTGGGCCCTGGCATTGAAAACGCCATTATCGCCATTGCGATTACGTCCTGGCCGCCTTATGCGCGCATTGCACGTGCAGAAACGCTGACGCTGCGCAATTCCGACTATATTTCGGCCGTCAAGTTGATGGGTGCTTCACCGCTGCGCATTGTCGTGCGTCACATCATGCCGCTGTGCATGTCCTCGCTCATCGTGCGCGTCACGCTCGATATGGCGGGCATTATCCTGACTGCCGCCGGCCTTGGCTTTCTTGGCCTTGGCGCACAGCCGCCTTTGCCGGAATGGGGAGCAATGATTGCCTCCGGCCGTCGCTTCATTCTCGATCAATGGTGGGTTGCGGCCATGCCCGGTATTGCCATTCTGATTGTCAGTCTTGGCTTTAACCTGCTGGGCGATGGCCTGCGCGACGCGCTTGATCCGCGGGGTAACAATCAATGAAGCCGCTTCTGACTGTTGAAGACCTGCGCGTTACCTTCCCGACCCGCACGGGCATGGTTGAGGCCGTGCGTGGTGTGAGCTTTGAGCTTGGCCGTGAACGGCTGGGCATTGTCGGCGAATCCGGCTCCGGCAAATCCCAGACCGGACGCGCCATCATGGGGCTGACGCCGCCGCATGCCAAAATCACAGCAAAAAAGCTTGAATTTGATGGCGTTGATCTTCTCAAGGCAAGCCCGCGTGAACGGCGGGACTTGCGCGGCAGCCGTATTGCCATGGTGTTGCAGGATCCGAAATATTCGCTCAATCCGGTCATGACCATTGGCAGACAGATTGGCGAAACTCTCAAGGCACATGGCAAATATGACAAGGCGGAAATCAGGCACCGCAGCCTTGCCATGCTGGAAGCCGTGCAGATCCGCGACCCCGAGCGCGTAATGAATCTTTATCCGCATGAAGTCTCCGGCGGCATGGGCCAGCGTGTCATGATCGCCATGATGCTTGTTGCCGAACCGGAACTGCTGATTGCCGATGAGCCGACCTCGGCGCTTGACGTGACAGTTCAACTCGAAGTCCTGTCCATTCTGGACAAGCTTGTCTCGGAACGCGGCATGGGGCTGATCTTCGTCAGCCATGACCTGCGGCTGGTATCCTCCTTCTGTGACCGAGTGATTGTCATGTATGCCGGCCGCATCGTGGAAGAAATTGCCGCCAAGGATCTTGCCAATGCCAAGCATCCCTATACGCAAGGATTGTTGAACTGCATGCCAAAACTTGGTGCCGACCGCCACCCGCTTCCGACACTGCAACGCGATGAGGCCTGGAAGCTATGACCGGTATGACTGATGTGACTCCTGCGCTCAGCGTCGACAGGATCAATGTCTATTTTGATTCCTTCCATGCACTGAAATCGGCCAGCATTGATGTGGCTCCGGGGGAATCCTATGGACTGGTTGGCGAATCCGGCTCTGGCAAGTCAACCTTGCTGCGGGCTGTGGCCGGCCTTGCGCCACTGGACAGCGGCGAGATCCGCATTGATGGCAAGAAACTGACGACACCGCGCAACAAGGAATTTTTCCGTACGGTGCAGATGGTGTTTCAGGATCCTTATGGCTCCCTGCATCCACGCCAGACTATCGACCGCCTGCTGCTGGAGCCATTGGCGATCCATGGCCTTGCTGATACGGAACAGCGCATCATCCGCGCGCTCGATGAAGTGGGGCTGGGATCGGGCTTCCGCTTCCGTTACCCGCATCAGCTATCGGGTGGGCAGCGCCAGCGCATTGCCATTGCCCGCGCCCTGATCATCGAGCCCAGGATCCTGCTTCTGGATGAGCCGACATCCGCGCTTGATGCCTCGGTTCAGGCAGAAGTGCTGAACCTTCTGGAACAGGTGCGCAAGGATCGCAACCTCACCTTTGTCATGGTCAGCCATGACCTTGCCGTCATCACCCATATGTGTGAGCGCCTCGCCGTCATGCGCAATGGCGAAATCGTGGAAAAATTGCGCAGCGAAGATCTGGTGAGCGGCAATATCCATAGCGATTATACAAAGACATTGATGCGAGCAAGCGAAGGCTTCCGGCGCTGAACCAAGTCAGAAGCAAACAAAAAGGCAGGGATTTCCCTGCCTTTTCAATATCTTGTAATGATTACTTCCAATCACTTCTTCTTGGCGCGCGGCTGTGGCTTCTTCCCTGCGGCTGCAGATTCGCGGGCGGCCGCTTCCTCGGCTGCGATCTGATCTGCGCTCTTTGGCGTCGTATCGATGACAGCACGGACGCTGCCATTTGCATTGAGCTGGCAGACAGCCGTACGCTTGTCCACCTTCAGGTCCACATCGGTTCCGCCGCCTGCGCCTGGACGGGAATTGACTGCCGAAATCACGCGCTCCGGCAGGAAATATTTATTGGCTGCGGCAATGATGCAAGGCTGGGCAAGCGAGGCATCCACGCTGCGCGGTGCAGGCACGAAACTTGGGAAAGACGGGCCTGCCACCGGAGGAGCTGCGACGGGCGCGCGCGACGCTGGCTCAGGCGACGATGTAACCGAGCAGGCAGAAGCGAGTGTACCTATCATTGCAATTGCCAAAAAACGGGCTCCATTGCGGAAGCATCCGTACATAATGCACCTCGTATGGCTGAAAGAAAACTCACCTGATAACTATTCGCTTTTTGCTGATTGTCGAGTGGTAGAAAGGCCACATTACCGATTTTCTTGTTCCGTTGCCTCGACCGCATCATGGTTGTCGTAACAATATCCAGTTCAGCATTTCCCGCCAATCAGCCATTCGAATGGGTGTGCCGTGATTGCCGCTTTCAAAACGGCGAAACTGTACCGGATAGCCCGGCGCACGTTTGCGTATTTCCCGATAAAAGGCTTCCTGCTGGTCAATGGCGAACACCGGATCGCGGCTGCCATGCGCAAAAAATACCGGGACACGTTTCTTGAATGCCGGAGAAGCAAAAAAACCTTCATCCCAAAGCGAACCCAGCAGGATCAAGCCTGCAAGCGCCGTCGAAGCATTCTGATTGGCAGCGATGCGCCAGCACAATGCACCGCCTTGCGAACCACAGGCCAGAATCACGGGCGCAGCCGGATTTTTTGTCTTTAGCACATCAATCAGGCCTGAAATCTGTGTTTCGCCCGTGGCTGCGAAATCGCGGAAATCGGGCGAAAGATATAGGCCGCCATTGCGTGCAGCCAGATTCTTCACCCGGTTGAAATTGCCGCCAAAGGTAAAATCATTCACCCCCTGCAGACGGTTGCCGCCCTTGCCATGCAGATAAATGACGATGAAGGCAGGCTGATCCAGCCGCCCCACGGCCATGGCCCTGACCGGCCCGGAAGCCGTTTCGAACACCATGTCCTTCTGATAGGCACGTGCTTTCAGCGAGACATATTCATTCCTCACACGCTTTTCCGGCACGGCATCGCGGCCATTGATGTCGCGCATCTCCTGATAATCGATGATCTGATAATCACCATTGTCGGCCGTCTGCAGGATGGCGGGATAGGCAAACAGCTCATCCTTGAATGGTGGCAGGCTTGCTGCCGCAATCGGCAGAATGCTTGCGCCAAGGGCCGAGATAACAAGGCAGATGAGACGCAATCGTGCCTGCATCCTTGTCATGGCATCACAACTCCAGCCGATGATAACGCCGATTGAGATAGATCAATGCGTCCTTGTCCATATGTGTCTGCAGGGCGGCAACCTCTCCGAACAGCACATAATGGGTTGAATGCTCCTGCACGCTGACAATCCGGCAATCAAAGGAGGCCAGAGCGCCTTTCAGCACGGGGGCGCCGGTTGCCATGGTCTGCCATTCGGCAAGTGCAAAACGCTCATCCTGCGACAGGCCGGTACGCCCGGAAAAGGCATCCGCCAGATCCTGCTGATGTCCGGCCAGCGTATTGATGGCAAAGATACCATTCTTGATGAAAATCTGGTTTTCCTTATGCTGCTTCTGCAGGCACACCAGCACGGTTGGCGGATTATCCGAGACGGAACAGGCCGCAGTGATCGTCAGGCCGCGACGTCCTGCCTTGCCATCTGTCGTCACGACTTCAACAGCGCCGGCATAGTGGCTCATTGCATCCCTATAGGCATGCGCGCTGACCAGCTGATTGTTTTTTACCTTATGCACGTCAAGAATAATCCATATATTTCGAAAGGTGCCCAGAGGCTATGGGCCGTCACAGTGGCATATCACGGCCATTGCACAAAGGCACGGAAACCGCTACCCACAAATCGAACAAATTGCTACGGGTTTTCGAAGAAGAACGCTTACGTGATCGACAAAGCTGTGCGTCCAGTTCTCATCATGGCAGGATTGCTGCTGGCAATGCCTGTAAATGTGCCGGCATTTGCCGCTGAAACAATCCGTATTGGCTTTTCTGCTCCCCTCACCGGCACATTTGCCCCGCTTGGTTCTGCAATGCGCGATGGGGCGCAGGTTGCAGCCTCTGCCAAGAATGCGGAACTCACAATAGAAGATGATCGCTGCGATGCGGAAGGCGGCAAGCTTGCTGCCGAACGTCTGGTCAAGGCCAATGTGCAGATCGCTGGCGGCTTCCTGTGCAGCGAATCCCTTGAAGCAGCTCTTCCCATCCTGAGCGCCCACAATATTCCCGTGATTGCCACCGGCGTCAGCGCGAGAACATTGGCGGAACGGCGCGCCACCTCGCCCTATCCCGTGTTGCGTCTTGCAACCGGGCTCGACAAGGAAATGGCAGCGACGGCTGAAATTCTGGGCAAGCTCTGGCATGATTCTGCTTTTGCCATCATCGATGATGGTACGATTGAAGGCCGGGAACGCGCCAATCGTCTGGCTTCACTGCTGAAAGAACGGCAGTTGAAGCCTGTCTTCACCGATACCTATCGCCCCGGCCTTGAAAACCAGAACGCGCTTGTTTCACGCCTGCGCCGAGCCGGCGCCACAAAGGTTTATGTTGGTGGAGAGCGTGATGATGTGGCGGCCATCGCAGCCAGCGCGGCAGCACTGAAATATCCACTGACAATTGCTGGCGGAAGCGTGCTCGATGCAGCAGGCGATAAACCGCTTGCCACAGACACGCTCATGATCGCCCCCGTCGAGGCGCGCCGGCTTGCAACCAGTCAGGCCGAGCTTGATCAGGTAAAACAGGCCGATAACGTTGCGACCAACTATGCCTTGCAAGGCTATGCAACGGTTGAAATTGCTGCGGCGGCCATTACTGCGGCCGGAGAAAGCGGCAAGCCCCTGGTTGATATCCTGCGCGCGAGGTCATTTGAAACAGTGCTCGGCAATATCAGCTTTGATGAACAGGGTATGCGCCGGGACAATCCGAACCGGCTGCATCTGTTTGATGGCAACGCCTTTAACCCTGCCAGATAGATCAGTTCATTGCCATGGCTCTGGAGCACATGGCAACTGAACTATACTTATTATTTCAAATAGTTGCGGATGCATTTTAACAATGCGATTCCGCTTGCATTCTCATCAGGCATGATCGCCCGAAAGATCGATGATATGCATGAAGGATCCGGCGACATTGGCAACGCGCAGGCCCACTTCTCCCAAATCCCTCCCTGCCGCATCCCTTGCCCGGAAGAGGCGCTCTGCCTTGCCTTCACGCACGATATGGGCGCAGTGGAATTCGTGTGCCTTCAAGGGCGTCTGCCATGAATTGATACCAATGGGCTCCAGCAGGCGATAGCCGATGCGCAATTTCTTCTGTTTCATGCTGGTTTCAAGCGGCAGAAGACCAAGCATATTGTGCTTTTCGCCATCCTCTGTCTCAAGGGTTTCACCCAGAACCATATAGCCGCCGCACTCGCCATAAATATTGGTGCCGCGCGCGGCAGCTTCCAGCATGCCTGTACGGAACCTGATCGCCTCGGCCAATCGTGCTGCATGCAGTTCCGGATATCCGCCTGGCAGATAGATCGCATTGGCATCCTCTGGCGGCGCTTCATTGGCAAGCGGCGAGAAAAACGACAATTGCACCCCGCGCCGACGCCAGCCCTCATAAATATGCGGATAGGCAAAGGCAAAGGCATCGTCACGGGCAATGGCGATATTGGTGCCGATCGGCTTCAGAGCCCGACTCAAAATTCCATTTTTGCGATACGCCTCGTCATTCGCCTGATTGAGGAGATGACCATCCAAGCTTGTGACG
>NZ_JBHSEL010000124.1:0-126857 GCF_042653845.1 Daeguia caeni
TTCAGACAATCCAACCTGGCGAATGCTTAAACTACTTCGCCAGTGCTGGATATGGTTCCATCAAAAAGTGAAATGCTCTAAAGTAATAATGCGACCATATAATAAGGATTCCTTACTAATGTCGAAAACCCTCCCGGATCCCGATTCATTTGGCTTCCTGCTGATGGATGTGGCGCGCCTTTACCGTGCTGAAGTTGACCGCCGCATCGGCAATGCCGGGCTGGACATTACCCCTGCCGAGGCGCGCACGCTGGTTCATGCCGCTCGCCATGGGCCTGTGCGCCAGACGGTTCTGGCCGAACGCATGGGCATCGAGGCCATGACCCTGTGCGGCTATCTCGACGGGCTGGAAGCGCATGGCCTGATTGTGCGCGTGGCTGATCCGGATGACCGGCGTGCCAAGCAGATTCACCTGACCGATGCGGCTGAACCGGCCTTGCAGGTCATCCTGAACATTTCAAAGGATATTCGCGCCGCCGTTTCGCGCAGCATGAGCGCGCAGGAATGGGACGCAATCAACGCACTTCTGAAATCCATACGCAACAATCTGGCCGAGGCCGCGCCGGATTGTTCCCCCAGTCACATGGATAGCCACAAGAAATGACAATACATCCTGATCCATTGAAAAAAGCCGCAGCCAGGGCGAATGATGATGCCCCGATCATGAGTGAGCTACGCGTCGGCATTGTCGGGGGCCTCCTTGCCGCGATCGGCTCGATCTCGATGTCGCTCTACACACCAGCGATGACGGAAATCGTACAAGCTTTTGGTACAACCGAGGCCATGGTGAAAATGAGTCTGTCGGTCTATTTCGGCGGCTTTTGCATGGCGCAGCTTATCTGTGGGCCATTGTCGGATGGCTTTGGGCGCAGACCGATCACCATTGCCTTCATGGGCATTTATCTTGCGGCAAGTGTTCTGGCGGTTTTTTCGACCGATATCGAGACATTGCTGGCCGCGCGTTTTTTGCAGGGCATCGGCTCTGCTGTCGGCGTGACGGTTTCGCGGGCGATCGTACGCGATCTTTTCACTCATGAGGCATCAGCCCGCGTGATGAACCTGATCGGCATTGTCATTTCCGTGGGGCCTGCCATATCACCAACCCTTGGCGGGCTGACCATGGAATATTTCGGCTGGCACGCCATTTTTCTGGTCATGGTCATGCTGGGCATCAGCGTGGTGCTGATGGCGATATTCGTCATCAGGGAAACGGTGGAACGGGATTTAAGCCGCATCCGGCCCAAGGAGTTGGTGCGTTCCTATGGAACCTTGCTTACCAATCGCTACTTCATGCTGCCGAGCCTGTCGGTTGGTGGCGCGACGGGGGCGCTTTATACGGCTGCAACCATCCTTCCCTTCATCCTGATGGGACGGGTCGGCATGTCGGCGACGAATTTTGGCGTCGGTATGCTGCTGCAGACGGGATCCTATCTGGCTGGTGGTCTCGCTTATCGGCGCGTGATGAAATATTACACCCCGCGCCAGCTTGGCATTGTCGGCATCATTGCCATTGGGCTTGCCAGCCTCCTGATTGCATTATTGCTGACCTGTTTTGAACCGAGTTATCTGCGTGTCATGGTGCCTATGGGTCTGTTTGTCTTTGGCATTGCCTTGATCATGCCGGTTTTGTCCTCTGCAGGCATGCAGCCATTTCCGAAAATGGCGGGTGCAGCATCTGCCCTGATGGGCTTTTTCCAGATGGGTGGCGGACTTCTTGGCGGTGTTCTGGCTGCCGTTATCGGTGATCCGGTCCATGCCTTCGCAATTCTTCTGCCTGCGCTGGGGATTGTCTCGACAGTCTGCTTTCTGTTGTGGCAACGTCTGCCGGAGCCATCACGGGCGGCTGTCGCCAAGTGATTGGAAAATGCCGCAAGTTGGCCTGCAAGGGGTTGACTTTGTGCGCCTCTCGTCGCAAACCACACACCAGCGGTGTTATTCAAGTCCGACCGCATCTTTCAACCGGAGTTTTCTCTCTTATGCCAAGCGACAGTCAGAGTCGATTGTGTCAGCCGTCAAGGCAACTCGTGGTCTGATCGTGCGCGGTCGGCTCGCCGGGTCTGCCTTTGACGGCGGATCGACAGAAAGGCGAGCCCATGAACGGTTTCAAAACCGATAACCACTTCTCCCCGGAAGTATTGAACGTTGCCGATCTGCCGGCAGCAGCAATCGCTGTCCGTATTGCAGGCATGCATACGGGTGATGCGGTTGAACTCGTCAACGAGCTTGATCTCGATGATGCAGTTGCCGTCATCGCAAAGCTTTCGCACGAGGATGCCATCCGGCTTCTCGACCAGCCGGAGCTGGAACGTGCGCCGGAAATCATTTCAACGCTTCCGCCCGGTCTGGCAACGCTGTTGCTTGATGGCATGTCGGCTGACCGTGCGACCGACGTTTTCCAGGAACTGGATGATAGCGAACGCACTGGGCTGTTTCCCATTCTGGCGCCGGAAACCAAGGCCGCGCTGAAAAAGCTGATGGGCTATCCGGACAATACGGCCGGATCGCTGATGACCATCGAATTCACCGTAGTGCCTTCCAACTGGAATGTCGGGCAGACGCTTGAACATATCCGCCGTGTCGAGCGCACGCGCGAGACGGTGTATGCCATTTATGTGGTCGATCCGAAAACGCGCGTGTTGCAGGGTGTGGTCAGTCTGCGCCGCCTGATCATCCGTGAGGCGGATGAGCCGATCCTTGCCATTGCGCGTGATGAGGAGCCGATCACCATTTCACCGCTGGCAAGCCGCGATGAAGTTGCACGCATGTTCCGCAAACACGACCTGCTTGCCGTTCCGGTTGTTGATGAAAGTCGGCATATTCTGGGTATTGTCACGGTGGATGACGTGCTGGACGCCATGACGGAAGATGCCAGCGAAGATGCCTACCGTTTTGGTGGTATGGAGGCGCTCGACAAGCCCTATATGCGCATTGGCTTCTGGGAAATGCTGAAAAAGCGCGGTGGCTGGCTGGGTGTGCTGTTTATTGGCGAAATGCTGACGGCAAGCGCCATGCAACATTATGAGGATGAGCTGGAAAAGGCGATTGTGCTCACCCTGTTCATTCCGCTGATCATGTCGTCGGGCGGCAATTCCGGCTCGCAGGCAACGTCACTCATCATTCGTGCACTTGCCTTGCAGGAAATCAAGCTCAAGGACTGGTGGCGTGTTGTCTTGCGTGAGCTGCCATCTGGCCTAGCGCTTGGCAGCTTCCTTGGCATAATCGGCATTGCCCGTATCATTGCCTGGCAGCAGCTTGGCATTTATGACTATGGCGAATACTGGATTCTGGTGTCGCTGACAGTTGGTCTGGCGCTGGTTGCCATTGTGACCTTCGGTTCGCTCACAGGCTCCATGCTGCCATTCATACTCAAACGGATCGGTTTTGACCCGGCCAGTGCATCGGCGCCTTTCGTGGCAACCCTTGTCGACGTCACCGGATTGGTGATCTATTTCACCGTGGCCACGCTTATCCTTTCCGGCACGCTTTTATGACGTGACCGCCCAAAAATGGCCGGTTTTTACGGATAAGATTTCAATCAATCAGGTGTTTTACGATGAAAAACGGGGCAGTCGCTGACTGCCCCTTTCTAAATCCGGAAAAAACCTGTATGAGCGCCGCATTGTTTTTCCGCGCGGGGCTACTTGTGGCGCGCCTCCCAACTCATACAGAAGTGATCTCATATGGAATTGCGTAATATCGCTATTATCGCACACGTCGATCATGGCAAGACTACCCTGGTCGACGAGCTCCTGAAGCAATCCGGTTCGTTCCGCGAGAACCAGCGCGTTGCCGAACGCATGATGGACTCCAACGATATCGAAAAGGAACGCGGGATCACGATCCTTGCCAAGGCGACCTCTGTTGTCTGGAAGAACACCCGCATCAATATCGTTGACACCCCGGGCCACGCCGACTTCGGTGGTGAAGTCGAGCGTATCCTGTCGATGGTGGATGGAGCGATTGTTCTGGTTGACGCCGCTGAAGGCCCCATGCCGCAGACCAAGTTCGTGGTCGGCAAGGCGCTGAAGGTTGGTCTTCGCCCGATCGTGGCGATCAACAAGATCGACCGCCCGGATGCCCGTCATGAAGAAGTCGTCAACGAGGTCTTTGATCTCTTCGCCAATCTCGATGCGACTGACGAGCAGCTCGACTTCCCGATCCTCTATGGTTCGGGCCGCAATGGCTGGATGGCGCTCAATCCGGATGGCCCGAAGGATGAGGGTCTTGCGCCCCTGTTCGATCTCGTGCTGAAGCATGTTCCGGCGCCAAAGGTTGCTGAAGGCCCGTTCCGCATGATCGGCACGATCCTGGAAGCCGATCCGTTCCTCGGCCGCATCATCACTGGTCGTATTCATTCGGGCTCCATCAAGCCGAACCAGTCGGTCAAGGTTCTGGCGCAGGATGGTTCGCTGCTTGAAACCGGCCGTATCTCGAAGATCCTCGCCTTCCGCGGCATTGAACGTCAGCCGATCGAGGAAGCCCATGCGGGTGACATTGTTGCGATTGCCGGCCTGTCCAAGGGCACGGTTGCGGACACGTTCTGCGATCCATCGGTTACCGAGCCGCTTGCCGCCCAGCCGATCGACCCGCCAACGGTTACCATGTCCTTTCTTGTCAATGACAGCCCGCTTGCCGGCACGGAAGGCGACAAGGTGACAAGTCGTGTTATCCGGGATCGTCTGCTGAAGGAAGCCGAAGGCAATGTCGCGCTTAGAATTGAGGAATCGACCGAGAAGGATTCCTTCTATGTTTCCGGTCGCGGTGAACTGCAGCTTGCCGTCCTGATCGAAAACATGCGCCGTGAAGGTTTCGAGCTTGGCGTATCGCGTCCGCGCGTCGTCATGAAGCAAGGCGAAAACGGCGAAATGCTGGAGCCGATCGAGGAAGTTGTCATCGACGTCGATGAAGAATATTCGGGCACGGTTGTGCAGAAAATGTCGGAACGCAAGGCCGAAATGGTCGAGCTGCGTCCGTCCGGCGGCAATCGCGTGCGTCTGGTGTTCTATGCGCCGACCCGCGGCCTCATCGGCTATCAGTCGGAACTGTTGACCGATACGCGCGGCACGGCAATCATGAACCGCCTGTTCCATGATTATCAGCCATTTAAGGGTGAGATCGCTGGCCGTAACAATGGTGTCCTGATCTCCAACGATCAGGGCGAAGCTGTGGCTTACGCGCTGTTCAATCTTGAGGATCGTGGCCCCATGATCATCGAGCCGGGCATGAAGGTTTATGCCGGCATGATCGTTGGCATCCACAGCCGCGACAATGATCTGGAAGTCAATGTTCTGAAGGGAAAGAAGCTCACCAACATCCGTGCCGCCGGCAAGGATGAGGCCGTGAAACTCACCCCGCCGATCAAGATGACGCTGGAACGCGCCCTGTCATGGATTCAGGATGACGAGCTGGTGGAAGTGACGCCAAAGTCGATCCGCCTGCGCAAGCTCTATCTCGATTCCAACGAGCGCAAGCGTTTCGAAAAGAGCGGCAAGACCGTCGTCGCCTGATCGATTTCAGCACGATTGCAAAGGCCGGGTTCGATGGTCGAACCCGGCCTTTTGTTTCGATCCATGTTCACATTGCTGCTCAGGGTTTGCGCGGATAAGGCCATTTCCAGTCGCGCACTTCCGGCATGTCTTCACCATGCTCGCGCACATAGGCATGATGCCGATCAAGCTTTTTACGGAACGCTTTGATCGTCGTTTCTGCCTGTGCCTTATCCATTGGCAGATGTTCGAGGGCCGCGATTGCCAGATGATAGCGGTCAAGTTCATTCATCACCGCCATGTCAAATGGCGTAGTCGTGGTGCCTTCCTCGATAAAGCCGCGGACATGGAAATTCGGATGATTGGTGCGCTTATAGACCAGCCGATGGATGAGATAAGGATAGCCGTGATAGGCAAAGATCACCGGACGGTTGCGCGTGAACAGGCGGTCGAATTCCTCGTCCGAGATGCCATGCGGATGGTGCTGCGGTGATTGCAGCGTCATCAGGTCAACGACATTGACCACGCGTATGCGCAAATGCGGCACGGCCTGACGCAGAAGATCGACCGCTGCCAGCGTTTCCATTGTCGGCACGTCACCAGCACAGGCCATGACCAGATCAGGCTCCAGCCCATCTTCGGTGCCGGCCCAGTCCCAGATGCCAAGCCCGGCTTCGCAATGTCTGCTTGCCTCTTCAAGCGACAGCCATTGCGGCGCTGGTTGCTTGCCTGCGACGATGACATTGATGCGGTTCCATGTCTTCAGGCAGTGGTCGCCGACCCAGAGAAGCGTATTGGCATCTGGCGGGAAATAACAACGCACAATATCGGCGCTTTTATTGGCGACAAGATCGACAAAGCCCGGATCCTGATGTGAGAATCCGTTGTGGTCCTGCCGCCAGACATGCGAGGTGAGCAGATAGTTGAGCGAGGAGACGGGCTTGCGCCATTCCAGTTCGCGCGCAACCTTCAGCCATTTTGCATGCTGGTTGAACATGGAATCGACAATATGGATGAAGGCTTCATAGCAGGAGAAGAAGCCGTGGCGGCCAGTCAGGAGATAGCCTTCCAGCCAGCCCTGGCACATATGTTCGCTCAGAATTTCCATCACCCGGCCATCGGCGGCAAGATGATCATCGCTGTCGAAAGTTTCGGCCATCCACACGCGGTCGGTCGCCTCAAACACGCTGCTTAGGCGGTTGGATGCTGTTT
Organism: Daeguia caeni; assembly: GCF_042653845.1. Lineage (NCBI taxonomy): Bacteria > Pseudomonadati > Pseudomonadota > Alphaproteobacteria > Hyphomicrobiales > Brucellaceae > Daeguia > Daeguia caeni. The sequence goes on from NZ_JBHSEL010000124.1 coordinate 6,699, forward strand.
CATCCGGGCCAAAGACGCGGAAATTCTTCTCGGCTTCATTGAGCTTCAGGACATCGCGCAAGTAATTGCCCAGTACCTTGGTCGATTGCTCTTCAACCGCGCCGGGCTGGGTGATCTTGACCGCATAGGCATCCAATGCAGGTGTCTTCAGTTCCTTGCGCAGCAGGCCGCCATTGCCATAAGGGGTTGCGCCCATGCGCTTGTTGCCCTTTGGCGCGAGGGCCTGCAATTCGGGCTTCAGCCTGCCGGTTTCGTCGAACAGGTCTTCCGGTCGATAGCTGCGTAGCCAGTCTTCCAGGATCTTGCGATGTTCTTCGTTCTCGCGGCAGGCAGCCACCGGAACCTGATGCGACCGCCAGTGGTTTTCGACCATCTTGCCGTCAACGATCTTCGGTCCTGTCCAGCCTTTCGGGCTGCGCAAAATGATCATCGGCCAGCGTGGGCGCTTGTTTGATTTCGGATCAGCGTTTTTCTTGATCGTTGCAATGCGGTCAAACACGGTATCCAGCGTGGCGGCCATTGCCTGATGCATCTTTTCCGGCTCGCTGCCTTCAACAAAGAAAGGCTCATAACCATAGCCGCTGAAAAGCTGGGTCAGTTCCTCATCGGACAGACGCGCCAGAACTGTCGGATTGGCGATCTTGTAGCCGTTGAGATGCAGGATTGGCAGAACTGCGCCATCGCGTGCCGGATTGAGGAACTTGTTGGAATGCCAGGCGGTTGCAAGCGGGCCGGTTTCCGCCTCACCATCGCCGACCACGCAGGCAACAACCAGATCGGGGTTGTCAAAGGCAGCGCCAAAGGCATGTACCAGCGCATAGCCAAGTTCGCCGCCTTCATGGATGGAGCCCGGTGTTTCGGGCGCTGCATGGCTTGGGATGCCACCGGGGAAGGAAAACTGTTTGAACAGTTTTTTCAGGCCCGCTTCGCTCTGGTCGATGTCTGGATAGATCTCGCTATAGGTGCCTTCCAGATAGGTATTGGCCACCATGCCGGGGCCGCCATGGCCGGGGCCGCAGATATAAAGAATATCGGTATCACGCTTGTTGATGATACGGTTGAGGTGGGCATAAATGAAATTCAGCCCCGGTGTTGTGCCCCAATGGCCAAGCAGGCGCGGCTTGACATGTTCCGGCTTCAGCGGTTCACGCAAGAGCGGATTGTCCATCAGATAGATCTGGCCGACGGAAAGATAATTGGCAGCACGCCAATAGCGGTCAATGAGCGACAGTTCCTGATCGCTGAGCGGTTGGGCGTTCACGTGAGATGCCATGTGTCTATCCTTTGCCGTGAGATGCGATGTCGCTCGCCATGATGGTCGCAAGCGTTTCGTCTGCGATAACCTGTTCTTCATCCGTCTCCAGCACGAAAGCTGAAACCGGACTTGATTGCGTTGTGATGCGGAAACTGTTGGTGGCATTGGCAGCTTTGTCCAGCTCCAGACCAAGCCAGGTAAGCCGTTCGCAAACGGCCTCGCGCACGAAAGGCTGGTTTTCGCCAATGCCGGCGGTAAAGATCAGCGCGTCAATGCCGCCAATCGTGGCAGCAAGGCGGCAGATTTCCCCGGCAATGCGCAAGGTGAAGACGTCAAGCGCGGCAAGTGCTGCCGGCGAACCATCGGCCAGAAGATCGCGCGTGTCGCCGCTGATGCCGGAAAGACCAAGCAGCCCCGATTTGTGATAGAGCAGATCCGACAGTTCATCGGTGGAATGGCCGTTCTGGCTTAGAAGATGCAGCAGAACGCCGGGGTCAAGCGCACCACTGCGGGTTGCCATCGGAATGCCGTCCAGCGTGGAAAAGCTCATGCTTGTGTCATGGCTGACGCCATCTTTCATGGCGCAAAGGCTGGCGCCGCTGCCAAGATGTGCAGCGATGATGCGTTTTCTTGCAAGCGCCGGATCGTGCGTGGCGATCTTGCCGATGATCGATTTGTAGGAAAGCCCATGAAAGCCATAACGCTTGATGCCTTGCGCATAAAGTTCGGCCGGCAGTGCAAAACGGCGCACCGTTTCCGGCATGGTGCGGTGAAAGGCCGTGTCAAAAGAGGCCGCTTGCGGCAGAGGCGGATAGGCTTCACGCAGGGCGCGGATCAGGGCAACGCAGCGCGGCTGGTGCAGCGGCGCAAAGGATGACAACTGATCGATCTTTGCGAGGCTTTCATCATCGATCAGCACGGGGCCGGCAAATATATCGCCGCCATGCACCACGCGATGCCCGATCATGGCAATGCGGTTCATGTCGATATGGGCGGACAGATGGGTGGCTACTTCCAGTAGGATGGCGGCAATGGGCGCATCAGCCTTGCTTGTCAGCATGAAGGCATATGCTTCGTTATCCTGTCTCAGGTGAAAGGATGGCGGCTCGGTACCGAAATCAATCACACCCTTGGCGATGCGGCGGGCGGATGCCTGATCAAACTGGAAAAGGCCAATCTTGACAGTTGAAGAACCGGCATTGAATGTCAGGAGAAAGCCGCTCATATCTGTTCTCCTCCCTTGCCTCATCAACTGAAGAGACCCGCACAGCTATCGGCTAACAGAAAGCTTATGCGATGCAATTGATTCCGATCAAGTCTCCCTTGGCGCAATATTTCATGAAATAAAGGGCGGCCAGGCCGCCCTTTGAAAGCTGATCCTTGCAGTGCTTGCGCTCAGAGCGAAACAGCGTCGAGTCCCTGTTCGTACAGACGGTCGAGCAGTTCGACTTCTGCGGCGCTCAGGCTGATGCCTTCGCTTTCCGATTTCTTGCGTGCGTCAAAGCGGCGCTGGGATGGCAGGCGGGCACCTTGAGCGACAATCGCCTCGAAGAAGCTTTCCGCGCGTTCAAATGGATTGCCTGGACGGCCAGCCGAAAAAGCTTCCGGCGAGAAGGCGAGGATCAGCTCGCCATGCATGGGAGAAAGCGTGGTGGTGCCGAGATAGTCCAGTACTTCCGGGCTGGTGCGGTCGCCGATCATGATGGCGGCAAGCAGCTCGATCATGGTGCTGATGGCCGACCCCTTGTGACCACCAAATGGCAGCATGGCGCCAGCAAGTGCGGTTTCAGGATCGGTGGTCGGGTTGCCTTCGGAATCGATAGCCCAGCCTTCTGGCAACTGCTTGCCAGCGCGGCGGTGCAGTTCGATCTCGCCACGCGCGGCAACGGAAGTCGCAAAGTCGAATACATAAGGCGGCTTGTTTTCACGTGGCCAGCCGAATGCATAGGGATTGGTGCCAAGCAATGGCTTGGTGCCACCGGCAGGCGCAACGGTCGCATAGCTTGGGCACATGATCAATGTGGCCAGACCATAGGCCGTGACAGCTTCAACTTCCGGCCAGAGAGCGGTGAAATGGCTGCAATCATTGACAACCAGTGCTGCCAGACCGTGTTTGTGCGCACGCTCCGCCAGAACCGGCAGGCCAAGTTCAAAAGCAGGATAGGAAAAACCGCTCTTTGCATCGACGCGCACAATGGCCGAAGCCTCCTGCTCGACCAGTTCGGGAATGGCCGTCGGATTGACCTTGCCAGCCTTGACCGTACGCAGCGCACCTTCAATGCGATAGACGCCGTGCGACTTGCAATGGTCGCGTTCTCCAGCAGCAAGCACTCGCGCTAACGCACCCGCCTGCACCTTGTTTAGGCCTGCCTTCTTGAATATGGCTTCGACACGCTCCTGAAGGGTGGCGACGGTGAATGTGGCGCCGTTGGTCATCAATTGTCCCTCGTTTTCGAATTTCTTTTATCTTGTCATGGTATGCCAGATTTGTATACATACTGTATGCAAATTTGGGCGCTGTGCAACTCTCCTTTTATTGATAGTGAGAGTTTTATGAAGCGATATCTATAGAAAGGTTTCGACGGATGGCATTCATTCCTACCGGAAAAGTTCTGATCGCCGGCGAGTGGCAGGACGGTGTGACGACGTTTCAATCATCGCCAGCGCATGGTCCCGTACATACCTTCTTTTCTGCCACGCTTGAGCAGGTAAACAAGGCCTGTGAAGCAGCGGAAGACGCATTCTGGAGCTTTGGCTATTCAAGCCGTGCCGAGCGCGCAGCCTTCATCCGCACGATTGCTGCTGAAATTGATGCGCGCATTGAAGATATCGTTGTCATTGCCATGCAGGAAAGCGGCCTGCCGGAAGTACGCTTGCGCGGCGAGTGCGGCCGCACGACCGGCCAGCTGCGCCTTTTTGCCGATCACATTGAAAAGGGTGATTATCTCGACCGCCGCGTTGACCCGGCACTTCCCGATCGCCAGCCGGCGCCGCGCCCGGAAATCCGCCTGATGGAACGCCCGATCGGCCCGGTCGCCGTCTTTGGTGCGTCCAACTTCCCGCTTGCTTTCTCGACCGCTGGCGGTGACACGGCTTCCGCTCTTGCCGCTGGCTGCCCGGTTGTGGTCAAGGGCCATCCGGCCCATCCCGGTACCTGCGAAATCATCGCGCTTGCAATTGAGGCAGCGATCAAGAAATGCGGTGTTCATCCGGGTGTCTTCTCGCTCATCCATGATGCCGGCTATGAAATCGCGCATGCGCTGGTCAAGCATCCGCTGATCAAGGCTGTCGGCTTTACCGGCTCGCTTGCCGGTGGCCGCGCCCTGTTTGATCTTTGCGCCGCACGTCCGGAGCCAATTCCGTTTTTTGGCGAGCTTGGTTCGGTCAATCCGATGTTCCTGCTGCCGGAAGCCATCAAGGCACGCGCCGAAACGATTGGTCAGGGCTGGATTGGCTCGCTGACGCTGGGCGCTGGTCAGTTCTGCACCAATCCGGGCATTGCGATCGTGATTGATGGTCCGGATGCCGAGCGTTTCATCGCTTCCGCCGTTGAAGCCGCATCCAAGGTTGGCCCGCAGACCATGCTGACCGACGGTATTGCCGCCGCCTATCGCAAGGGGCAGGCCCGCTTTGAGGCCAGCAATGCGGTCAAGACGCTTTATCGTACGGAATCGGAAGGCCGTCAGGCGCTGCCGAATCTTTATGAGACCACGGGCGATCGCCTGCTTGCCGATCATACGCTGCGCGAAGAAGTTTTCGGCCCACTTGGCCTTGTCGTGCGCGTCGGCTCGGTGGATGAGATGATTACGCTTGCCAAGGGTTTTGAAGGCCAGTTGACCTCGACCATTCATATGGATGATGCTGATCTTGCCAATGCCCGCCGCCTGCTGCCGGTGCTGGAGCGCAAGGCTGGCCGTGTTCTGGTCAACGGCTTCTCGACCGGCGTGGAAGTAATCGATTCCATGGTTCATGGCGGACCTTACCCGGCCTCGACCAATTTTGGTGCAACCAGTGTTGGCACACTGGCGATCCGGCGTTTCCTGCGTCCGGTCTGTTATCAGAATTTGCCAAGGGATCTGTTGCCGGAAGATCTGGCATTTTAATCTGATGGGGCCGGAAGAATGCGTGAATGCGATGTAATTGTTATTGGTGCTGGTGTTGTTGGTCTGTCGGCGGCGATCATGGCGCATGCCCGTGGGCGCAAGGTGACCGTGCTCGACCGTGAGGGGCCAGCTGCGGGCGCTTCGGCAGGTAATGCCGGGGCTTTCGCCTTCACGGACATTCTTCCGCTTGCTTCCCCTGGCATCCTGCGCAAGGCACCCAAATGGCTGCTTGATCCGCTGGGGCCGCTTACCGTGCCGCCGGCCTATGCGCTGAAGATCCTGCCATGGATGTATCGTTTCTGGCGCGCCTGCTCGCCGGCGCAGGTTGCCAAATCCATCACGGCACAGACGGCCATGATGGATCTCGCCAAGGCAGAGCTTGAACCTTTCCTGCACATGACCGGGACTTTCCCTATGCTGCGCAAGGAAGGCAATCTTCAGGTCTATGAAGGTGAGGCAGAGTTTCGCGCATCCTTCACCGGCTGGAAGGCGCGCGAGGATCATGGCATTGAATTCCGTCATATGAATGCTGCTGAAATGGCGGAAATCCAGCCGGGGCTGTCACCACGCTTCACCCATGGCACCTTTACGCCGGGCTGGTATTCGATTGCCGATCCCAAGCTTTATACGTTGGCATTGGCGGATTATTTCCGCGCCAGCGGCAGCGCGATCGAGCGGGCGGATATTGTCGATATTCGACCGGTTGAAGGTGGGGTGGAAGTGATCAGCGCTGACGGACGCAGCTTCCGCGCCAGGGATGTGGTGCTTTCGGCTGGCGCTTTCTCGCATCGTCTGGCTGCCAGGCTTGGCGAACGCATTCCGCTGGAAACCGAACGCGGTTACAACACGACCTTGCCATCAGATGCTTTTGATCTGCGGACACAGATCACCTTCGGCGGACATGGTTTTGTCATTACGCGGCTTTCGACCGGCATTCGCGTTGGCGGCGCGGTTGAGCTTGGCGGTCTTGAGCTGCCGCCGAATTTCCGCCGTTCTGAAGCCATGCTGAACAAGGTAAAGGCATTCCTGCCTGGTCTGAAGCCAGAGGGTGGCGTGCAGTGGATGGGCTTCAGGCCGTCCTTGCCTGATACGCTTCCGGCCATTGGTCGCGCAAAGGCAACGGCGCATGTGATTTATGCTTTCGGCCATGGTCATCTGGGGCTGACGCAATCGGCAGGCACGGCGCGCCTGGTCGCTGACCTGTTGAGCAACGCCACGCCGCCGATCGACATGAAACCATTTTCCCCGCAAAGATTCTGACTGAGGTCACGCAATGGCTAATTACACTTTCTCCTGCATTGACGGGCACACCTGCGGCAATCCGGTTCGGCTGGTTTCCGGTGGTGCCCCGCGCCTTGAAGGCGCCAATATGCTGGAAAAACGCGCACATTTCTTGCGCGAATATGACTGGATTCGCACTGGCCTGATGTTTGAGCCGCGTGGCCATGACATGATGTCCGGCTCGATCCTTTATCCGCCGACACGTCCGGATTGCGATGTTGCCGTGCTGTTCATCGAAACGTCCGGCTGCCTGCCCATGTGCGGCCATGGCACGATTGGTACGATCACCATGGCGATTGAAAATGGCCTGATCACACCGCGTGAGCCGGGCAAACTGTCAATCGACACACCTGCGGGCAAGGTTGACATTACCTATCGTCAGGAAGGCCGTTTTGTTGAGGAAGTGCGTCTGACCAATGTGCCGGGCTTTCTTTATGCTGAAGGTCTGATGGCGGAAGTGGAAGGGCTGGGTGAAATTGTGGTGGATGTCGCTTATGGCGGCAATTTCTACGCCATTGTTGAGCCGCAGAAGAATTTCACCGACATGGCAGATTATACCGCCGGTGAGCTGATCGGCTGGTCGCCAAAGCTGCGCGCAGCGCTCAATGAGAAATATGAATTCGTCCATCCGGAACATCCGGAAATCCGTGGTCTCAGCCATATCCAGTGGACGGGCAAGCCAACCAAGCCGGAAGCCCATGCCCGCAATGCTGTGTTTTATGGCGACAAGGCGATTGACCGTTCGCCTTGCGGCACGGGCACTTCGGCGCGCATGGCGCAGCTTGTCGCCAAAGGCAAGTTGAAGGTTGGTGATGAATTCGTGCATGAATCGATCATCGGTTCGCTGTTCAAGGGCCGGGTCGAGGCGGCAACCACGGTTGCTGGCCGCGATGCGATCATTCCATCCATCGCCGGATGGGCACGCCAGACCGGCATCAACACGATCTTCATTGATGATCGTGACCCATTCGCCCATGGTTTCGTGGTGAAATGAGCTGGCTCAGTTATTGAGCTTGGCAGCGCGGATCTGTTTGTGATCCGCGCTGACGCTGATGCGGTAATGATCGGTCTGCACCACATCCAGTATCTGACTGGGCCGATAGGAAACGACATTTATGCCGCCCTTATGGCGCAGGCTGTCATAAAGAATGCCGGTTTCGCCTGCCGCGCGCATTGCCTCGCCAAATTGCTGGGCTGCTGAATGATCGCTGGAATCATAAATATCCGGCATGGCAGCGGCTTTGCCGCATATATCGACAAATTTTCCTGCAAGCCGTGCCGTATAGACGCGAAAATCGCGTTCGATTTCCTTCATGCCGGTGGCATGGGCTTCGCGGCGCATGTGGTGCGCCACTTCCACCACGGATGTCGTCAGCGAGGCGGCGGCATACCAGGCACCAAGCTCCGGTCCGTTAAACCGCATGCCGCCGGGTGCGACATGCATGAAGCTTGCCATGACAATGCTGGAATTGGCCCGGCCATAGACCCATTCGCTGCGGGGCAGACGATGCAGGCGTTCTTCCACCAGCCGGTCATTGGTCCAGCCGGCAAGTTCCATCACGGCTTCAAGGTCAGCTGCGGTCGTGACCGTATCAAACAGGCCAATTGGTGGAAAACGGGATGGAATCAGCCGGTAACTCGGCTGTGGAGCAGCTTTACGTTTCACGAGAAGATCACATCATCATCACTATAGGGCAGGAATTCGCGATCAAGCTCATTGGGTGACATATAGATTCCGCCGCGTGCTGCATCGAGAAAGCGCCGCACTGTGAGCAGTCCGTCCTGCGTGCCGCTTGTGACAAGGCGTAATGGTGGCTGTCCGGCAAAGGGCATGGCCTGATTGGGCGTGTTAAGCCAGCTTATGGCCTTTCCCTCATCAGGATAGAGTACGCCCAGCGCCTGATGAATGCCAAGCACGGCCGACAGGCGCAGCAATACATCGACATCAAGCGTGATTGCGCGATGTTCACGCACGGCCTTGATCCAGTTGTAATAGGTCGAGCGCGACGGCAGGCCGAGCACAAGGCGGCGCTGCTGTTCATCAAGCCCCCAAAGATCGGCAATGGCAAGAAATGTGCGCAGCCCCGGTGCGCTCAGCCGCCTGCGGACAGCAGGTGCAAAACGCCCGACATCCAGCATGTCTGGCCCTTTTGCGATGGTCTGTTGTCTTGCTGTCGAGGCTCGCGCCATTTTTTCCTCCTGTGTCCAGATTTAGATATAGTCTAAATTTGGACACATGCAAGAAATTGTTATGACAGACTGTTCCTGTTGACGATCAGAAGCTGAACAGGAACGGATGGTTTGATCGGCATCCGGTTTGACCGGAACAATACTGGTCAGAACATGTCGTGTCCTATTCGGCTGCGACCAGCGTCACCTTATCGTCTGTAAACGGATCATGCATGTCGCTATTGATAGGCTGCAAACTTGCAAAGCCATGACGAATATTGATCACATGTGTGTAAATGCCCTCGCCCTTGGCAAGGGTCGGTATGCGGTGCTCATGCATGATGCTGATCACGATTGCATCGGGGCAACGCGATTTGAGAGCTGCGTGGAACTGCATCTTGGCCTGCGGATCAAGCGCGCTGGTTGCCTCATCGAGAAAGATGATGTCTGGCTTGTGCAGGAGCAGCCTGGCAAGCATGAGTTTCTGCTTCTGTCCACCAGACAGGGCCATGTCCCACGGAAGATGGCTGGGCCCAAGGTCATGAATGTGTTCGATCAGTTCACCAAGGCCAGCCTCATGCAGAATGGCGGCAATTGTCACGTCCTGATGATTATCGGCATCTTCCGGCAGGCAGACAAGCTGTTTGAGCGATACGGATGGAAAGCGTGCTTCCTGCGGTACATAAAGCCTGCGTGCCTGATGCGGATAGATGATCTCGCCCGAACCATAAGGCCACAGGCCATTCAGCGCCTTGAGGAGAGAGGTCTTGCCAGTACCCGAGGCCCCGCGCATATAGGCCCAGTCGCCCGCGCGCAGATCCATGATGCCAGTGCGCAACAGCGGTGTTGTGTCCTTTGGCTGCACCAGCAGGGTAACCTTGCGGATCGACAGACCAAACTGTGGATGCTGTTGTCTGAAGGCAAAACGGCTGGTGCCGGTGCGGGCATAATAGTGGGAAGGCTCGCGCACATTTTCAATTGCCTTGGCGAGATCAATGACGCGGACGGCATTGGCCCTTAGATTAGCAATTGCTGGCATAACTTGAATGAACCAAGAACAATCATTGATCATTGCAGCAACAAGTTCTGCGCCGGTGATAAAGTTGCGGAACGAAACGGAACCACCGACATAAGTTGTAAGCCCCGGCAGATAAGCAACGATGCGGTTTGAAAGAAAACCATAGGCTTGTGAAAAGGCCAGATAGGCCGCGTCAACACGATTGAGCCGATGCCATGTCTGGTCGACATCATCATAGAGACGTTTGTTGACACGCACCTGAACCTGCTCACCTTCAGAAGCAGAAATCTGGAAACTCTGGCGCAGCAAGGTCGCCCATTCACCACGATAGGAGCCTTCGGCGCGTTGCATGCCATTGTTTAGGCGCTCAAGGCGCCGCCCCATGAAAACGGCAATCATCGTGCCGATGGGGACATAGATCACAATGGTGAGAAAGGCGATTGCCGCGGTTGCATAGGTTCCCAGAAATTCCAGTCCGCGGACTTCTGTCGACATTTCAATCAGCTTCTGGCCAATGAAAAAGGCAGAGAGCAAAACGCCGACAATGCCCATGGTCAGGCCAATTGCGCCGCCGGTCATGTTCTTGATCGATTCCTGCAGTCGCTGGTCGATATTGTCGGGCAGGGATTTGCTGTCGCCCTGTTGCAGATGGAAATGGGTGTGGTTGGCGTCAAGCAGGGCGGCGGAAAAGGTGTCATTAAGCCATTTGCGCCATTTGCGATGCAATGTGACGGAAAGGAAATGGCGGCTGCCGACCAGTGCGACATCCTTCAAAAGCATCAGCAGGACCAGAATGCCTGCATTGATGCCGATCAGTACCAGCGGATGTTCCGAGGAATGCAGATCCACATTGACGATGGAATTCATCAGACTGCCGGAGGCTTCGGCAATCCAGACCATGGATTTGCTGATGAAGGCGGTCAGCAGAAATATGGCGATGGTCAAGCCCCATGCCTCTTTCCAGCGATCGGAAATCCAGTAGGCGCGAAACAGGCCAAAGAAAGTGATCATGCCGGAAATCGGCATCACGGCAACCTCATTCGCCTTGTCAGGCGAATGTTTTCTGATCTGCCTGTTTCTGCCCATTCAAAAATCCACCATCACGAAAAATAACGAAATGTATCTTATTGCAACAAAGTGTTTTTAACACAATGTTAACAGTCAACACAAATCGCGAGCAGAATAGGAAATTGTGGATAGGCGATCTTGCAACATATTGATAATATTCATTTTTCTTTTGCGGCTTGGGCAGAATTTCGTATTCTGGTGTAGAAATGCACGCAAAATTGACGGGATCGTCACAATTTGCCTCTTATGATTGATCTGCGGGTTATTGGGATCTGACCAAAATTCTCAAGAAAACCATTAAGATCCTTCTGGTTCTCACCGCACTTCCTTTCTATATGCGGCAAGTTGCATGGGGCGTTTGTGGGCGCTTTTGATGATTGCTTGAAGATTGATCTCAGCCTTGCCGCCAATCTTCTGATGATCGTGATCTATTCCGGTTATGAAAATTCATCAGCCTTATGGATCTGGACGATCACAAGGAATGGCTGACTGGCATGGCGAAGTGGATTTCCCGGCGCTGAAGCTCAAACTTGTGGCGTCAATTGATGCGATTTCCGGCATTCACCTGCTGAAGGTCTTCATGGACACCAGCAAATATGGCTCCGAGCATATCAAGTGGATGGTGATCATCCACCTGATCTTGTGGTGACGGGCGTGCTCTGGGGACTATGGGCTGGGTCAGCAATCAGGCAAAGAATCTGAAAAATACAAGTCAGTGCAATGAAAAAAGACACCCGGAAAGTGATTTCCGGGTGTTATTCTGCCTGGTCTTCGATCGCCTGGATATCTGCATCCGACAGGCCAAAATGATGGCCAATCTCGTGAATCAGCACATGGGCGACAATATCACCCAGAGTTTCCTGATGTTCGGCCCAGTAATCCAGAATGGCGCGGCGGAACAGGGTGATCCTGTTTGGCGTGTCGCCTGTCTGCAGGCTGAATCGCTGGCCGATGCCTTGCCCCTCGAACAGCCCCATCAGGTCGAAAGGCGTATCAAGGCCCATGTCCTCGACGATCTGATCATCGGGAAAATCGGCAATCTGGATGATGAGATCGCCGCAAAGCGCACGAAATTCCTGCGGCAAGCGCGCAAGGGTTTCGATCGCGATTGATTCGATCTCGTCAAGCGAGGGCGAGAATCGTCCCGCCCAGTCGCCGCTCTGGTCTTCGCGAGCCATCTTGTCCAATCTGGTGCTAATCAACGGCTCAACCCGACTGCCTGTATAATGTGTCACTGCCGGCTTTTGAAGCCATTACGCCCATGGGCGCAGTGCTGCCTGCTTGGCTTCAAAAGCGTCGATGCTCTTTACCTTTTCCATGGTCAGGCCAATATCGTCCAGACCATTGAGCAGGCAGTGGCGCTTGAACTCATCCAGTTCAAAGGTGATCTTGCCGCCATCCGGGCCCGTGATTTCCTTGGCTTCCAGATCGATGGTCAAGGTTGCGTTCGAACCACGCGACGCATCATCCATCAGCTTTTCCAACTCTTCCGGCGTGACCTTGATCGGCAGAATACCGTTTTTGAAGCAGTTATTGTAGAAGATGTCGGCGAACGAGGTCGAGATGACGCAACGAATGCCGAAATCGAGCAATGCCCAGGGCGCATGTTCACGCGACGAGCCGCAGCCGAAATTATCACCGGCGACCAGAATCTGTGCATTGCGATAGCCTGGCTTGTTGAGAACGAAATCCGGATTTTCAGAACCGTCTTCGTTGTAACGCATTTCAGCGAACAGACCCTTGCCAAGTCCGGTGCGCTTGATCGTCTTCAGATAATCCTTCGGGATGATCATATCGGTATCGATATTGACGATCGGCAGAGGAGCGGCAACGCCCGTGAGCTTGGTGAACTTATCCATATGCAGAACCTGTCGGTTGGATGCTAGCTTTGTTGCGCTCTGATTTACATCAGCAAAACGCAGAGTCAATGTTTCTGGTGGTTTTCTGATGGGCTGGGGCAAAATAGGTCGCAATTCTCATGCCGGATACGCTTGCGCGTTTGCGCTGTTCGGTGCACAAATCGGGCATGAAACAGATCCTTCGCCCACGTCGTTCCGTTCTCTTCGTACCTGCCGCCAACCAGCGCGCACTCGAAAAGTCCGTTGGTCTTTCGCCAGATTGCGTGATTTATGATCTGGAAGATTCCGTTGCGCCGGATGCGAAAGCTTCGGCGCGTGCAGCCCTGCTTTCCCATTTCAGCGAGCATCCGTCCGTACCATTCGAGCGCGTGGTGCGCGTCAATGGTGGCGACAGCATATGGGGAGCAGATGATATTGCCACCGCTGCACGATGCGGTGCAGATGCAGTCCTTTTGCCCAAGGTTGAGAAGCCACAGGACATTATAGAAGCGGCCAAAGCGCTTGATCAGCATGATGCGGATCCCTCGGTCAGGATCTGGGCGATGATCGAAACCCCGCGGGGCATATTGAATGCGGACGAAATTGCCGCGCTGGGCTCGCGTTCTGCCGCACGCCTTGCCTGTTTCGTCGTCGGGCCAAATGATATTGCGCGCGAAACCCGCGTGCGGCCAATGGCCGGCCGTCCCTATCTGGTACCATGGCTGATGCAGATCATCCTTGCGGCAAGGGCTGGAAGGCTGACGGTGCTGGATGGCGTGTTCAATGATTTCCGCGATATGGCGGGCTTTGAAGCTGAATGCGCGCAAGGTGCGGCGATGGGTTTTGATGGCAAGACGTTGATTCACCCAAGCCAGATCGATGCAGCCAACCGCGCTTTTTCACCGTCAGAAGAGGATCTGCTTCAGGCGCGCCGGATTGTAGAAATTTTTGCCAAGCCGGAAAATGCTGATAAGGGCGTTGTCTCACTGGATGGTCAGATGGTTGAACGTCTGCATCTGGATATGGCTCGGCGTTTGCTGGCGCTGGCTGGAGAACAATAGCAAGGATGGAAGTCATGAAGCTTTATCGATTTATCACTGGCCCGGACGATGCGACTTTTTGCCATCGCGTGACGGCTGCCCTGAACAAGGGCTGGCAGCTCTATGGTTCGCCAACCTATGCCTTCAATGCGGCAACCGGCGTGATGCATTGTGGCCAGCCGGTGGTGAAGGAAGTTGAAGGCGTTGAATATACGCCCGACATCAAGCTCGGCGATTATTGATGGATGTGGCGCGCGCCTTTGGGTGCGCACTTCAGATTGATTGCAGATCCTCAATTTTTGTCAGCCTCAAAAACGACGCCGATCGTCTGGTTATGTGGCGTCGAAAACGTCTGGCCAGTCATTTGGTAGGATGGTTTTGAAGAATCAGAAGCTGGTAGCAGTATAGGTCGCTTGATCTGTGGCAGGTATGTTTTGAATACAGAAGATCTATGACAAGGAGCTTAACTGTCATAATTGACGGTGCGGAATCGTCAAGAATCTGCATTTTTCTCTAAATATGTTGAACAAACACGCTTTTATGGTGTTGACCATTCGGAAAGGCGCCCTTATGTTCCGCGCCAATCCCGGGGCGATTTGGTCGCATGGGAGCGCGTAGCTCAGCCGGTAGAGCAACTGACTTTTAATCAGTAGGTCCAGGGTTCGAATCCCTGCGCGCTCACCAATAATTTCAATGACTTGTGCCGGTAAGTCAACAATACATAAGCGGCAGTTTACAGTCAGGCGCAATAAGCAATAAGGCTGCGGATTGGGCAATTGTTTGATTCCTTGTGGTTCGGCGGGGCACCGATGGCAAGGAAGCAGTCTATGTATTGGCTCTCGAATGAAGAGCGGAAGGCAATCCAGCGGCATATGCCGACGGCGCGGTGCGCGGCGGGTGGATGACCGACGAGAGATTTCGGGCATCATGCGCATGCTGCGCTCTGGCGGACGCTGGAAGGGCTGTCCACCCGTTTACGGCCGCTGCACGACGATCTGCAATCGCTGGAACAGGCCGGGCGTATGGGAGCAGATCTTCTACGCCCTGACCGGGTTCAAGCGGTGTGTTCATCAGTTCGGTTGATTCCACCCACATCAAGGCCATCGTTTGGCGGCGGGGGTAAAAGGTGGCTTATCATCATGCCATTGACACCCTGCGCGGCGGTCGCACGACCAAAACCCATGCACTGAGCGACAATTGCGGCCGACCGCGCCTAAGATGCAGCCAGTCTGCGCGATTGGCTTGCTGGTCAGGGAACCGAGGCAGTCATTCCTCCCAATCCGACCCGAAATCCCCACGCGTATACGACCGCAGCGCCTATCGTGGTCGGAATCTCATCGAGCGGGTGTTCTGTCGGCTCAAGGATTTTCGCTGCATCGCAAGCCGATACGACAAGCACTCCGCAACTATCTCTCCCGTCAAATTCGTCGCGGCCTGCACCTGATGCGAGACGTAATGAGTCTATGCCCTGGTGAATTCGGGAATTGTTGGTTTCTCATGAGCAGTCATTTTGACTTATCAGAAAGGTCGCGTATCTGGCCCTGCTATGCTCCACGGACTGGGTATAAATTTTGCTTTTCCCTTTGGTTTTCGACATATTGGCTTGACCTTCCGGCAGTGTGGGAATCGAATGACAGCAATATGCTGGAAAGCATAATACAATGGGGAACGTCTTGTTATGACCTATAAAGTGACTTTGTCGAACACTACCTGGGTCTTTAAAAGTCTCAAAGAATTAATGGCAAAGGCAACGCCTTTACGTTCTGGCGATTTGCTTGCCGGGATCGCAGCCACTTCAGCCGAAGAAGCCGCAGCAGCACGCATCTGTCTATCCGAAGTTCCGCTCAACGCTTTCCTCAAGGAACTGCTCATTCCCTATGAGGAAGATGAAATTACCCGCCTGATCATCGACACACATGATGCGGAAGCCTTTGCACCCGTGTCGCATCTGACGGTGGGAGAATTTCGCGACTGGCTCTTGTCGGATGAAGCCACAACGGAGCGCCTTGCGCGTCTGGCACCGGGCCTGACGCCAGAAATGGTCGCGGCTGTCTCCAAGATCATGCGCAATCAGGATCTGATCCGCGTTGCCGCCAAGACGAAAGTCGTCACCCGTTTCCGCAATACGATCGGTTTGAGCGGAACGCTGGCAACGCGCCTGCAGCCAAACCATCCGACCGATGATCCACGTGGCATTCTTGCCTCGACACTGGAAGGTCTGAGCTATGGTTGCGGCGATGCGGTGATTGGTGTCAATCCGGCCTCCGATTCACCGGCGGCGGTGGCGGACATCATCCATCTTCTGGATGAGCTGATCAGCAGATACGATATTCCCACCCAATCCTGCGTGCTCACTCATGCAACAACCTCCATCAAACTGATCGAGCAGAATGTGCCGGTCGATCTGGTTTTCCAGTCTGTTGCAGGTACGGAAGCGGCCAATGCGAGCTTCGGCATTTCATTGTCGACCTTGCAGGAGGCCTACGAGGCTGGTCTTTCGCTTGGTCGCGGTACGGTCGGTCAGAATGTGATGTATTTCGAGACCGGGCAGGGTTCGGCGCTTTCGGCCAATGCACATCACGGCGTCGACCAGCAGACCTGCGAGGCGCGTGCCTATGCAACCTGCCGTCCGTTCAAGCCGCTTCTGGTGAATACGGTGGTTGGCTTTATCGGGCCGGAATACCTTTATGACGGCAAACAGATTGTCCGCGCCGGTCTGGAAGACCATTTCTGCGGCAAGCTGATGGGGCTGCCGATGGGCTGTGATATCTGCTACACCAATCATGCGGAATCCGATCAGGATGACATGGACGTTTTACTCACCCTGCTTGGCACGGCGGGCATCAATTTCATCATCACCGTGCCGGGGGCTGATGACATCATGCTGAACTATCAGTCCACTTCATATCATGATCAGCTCTATATTCGTGACCTGCTTGGCGTGAAGCGCGCGCCCGAATTCGAGGCATGGCTGCAAGGCATGGATATTTCTGACAAAAGCGGCGGGATCATTCCTTTGCGCAAGGATCACCCGTTTGTTTCCGCAATGCCGAGGTTGGTGGCATGACAGCCGATAAAACGTCTGAAATCAGGGTTTATGCACCTTCGATTGTCACGCGCGATGCGATTGAATTTTCAAAGGAAATCACGGCTGCGCGGCTGGGGCTGGGGCGTGCTGGCGCAAGCCTGCCAACGCGCGCGGTGCTGGAATTTACCCTTGATCATGCCCGTGCACGCGATGCTGTCCACATGCCGCTCGATTTTGCGGTACTCTCGGAGGACTGTGCTGGGCTGGGCCTTGAAATCGTGAAGGTTGATAGCGCTGCTTCCGACCGGCAGATCTATCTGCGGCGGCCTGACCTTGGGCGGGTTCTGTCGCAATCATCCCGCGCCATGCTTGAGGCGCATAAGCCGGAAACGGCGCCGGATGTGGTGATTGTCGTCGGCGATGGGCTTTCATCCAAGGCCGTGCAGACTGGCGCAGTAGAGCTGTTGCGGCATCTGGTGGCGCGCCTGCGTGAAATGGGCTTTTCGCTCGGCCCGCTTGTTCTGGCCTCTCAGGCGCGCGTGGCGCTTGCCGATGATATTGGTGAATTGTTGCAGGCGCGCATGTCCATCATGCTGATTGGCGAACGCCCCGGACTTTCCTCCGCTGACAGCCTTGGCGCCTATCTGACACTTGCGCCAAGGCGGCAATGTACGGATGCAGACCGCAACTGCATTTCCAATATCCGGCCGGGAGGTTTGAGTTATGAAACGGCGGCCTTCAAGCTGGGTTGGCTCACTGAAAATGCCTTCTGGCTGGGGGCAAGCGGGGTTGCGCTAAAGGATGAAAGTGACGCCGCCATTGCGCTTGGCAGTGCCAGCACAAAAGCCTTGTCGCAACCTGAATGAGAGTTGATGCCTCGCAAGCGAGGCATCAACCTTGTTGGAAACTCAGATCGCGCCGGGATAGATTCTGACTGGGCGATTATCCTTGACCGATTCCATGACCACGAAGGTCGAGGTGCTTGCCACATTGGGCAGGCTGGAAATCTTTTCGCCCAGCACTTCGCGATAGCGCCGGATGTTGGACGTGCGCACCTTCAGCAGATAGTCGAAAGAGCTTGCGATCATGTGGCACTCTTCCACCTCGCGGATCTTGCGTACGGCCGTATTGAAGGCTTCAAGCGCTGCCTCGCGCGTGTCGGACAGTTTGACTGTGGTGAAGGCAATATGATCAAGGCCGAGCTTTTCGGGATTTACTGCCGCACGAAAGCCCAGAATATAGCCCTGCTCGACCAGCCGCTTCAGCCGTGCCTGACAGGGGGTCTTGGAAAGCCCGACCTTTTTCGACAGTTCCGTTACGGGGATGCGTCCGTCATCACTCATGATTTCGAGTATACGCAGATCGAACTGATCCAGATCGCCTGAATTTTCCAGATTTTTCATCAAAATGACCTATTATAAGGCAAATAAAAGTTCGTTTTGCCTATAAATAGGAAAAAATTGGTCTGAATGGAATAGCTAACTTTGCTACTGTGCGCGAAACGCAAATGAGGGGTAAAGACTGTAGCTGCCAGCCGTCGGAAAGGCTGACCTGCATTCTGCCCGAATTTTGGAATTGGTCCCCAACCGCGCGAGCATTGCACCATGAACAATCAGAGCCCTGCCAGCACCACTCCTGTATTCCAGAATTTTGCACCGCCTATCCGCGAACAGAGCGCATTGCGTCAGGCAATCACCGCCGCCTATCGCCGTCCGGAAACAGAATGTGTGACGGCGCTGGTTGAACAGGCGACCTTGCCGGAAGAAACCCGCAAGGCCATTCGCGCGACAGCACGCAAGCTGATCGAGGCGCTGCGCGCCAAACATAAGGGCACCGGCGTTGAGGGTCTGGTGCAGGAATATTCGTTGTCAAGTCAGGAAGGCGTTGCCCTGATGTGTCTGGCCGAGGCGCTGCTGCGCATTCCGGATATGGCAACGCGCGATGCGCTTATTCGCGACAAGATCGCCCATGGTGACTGGAAGTCGCATATTGGTGGTGGCCGTTCGCTTTTCGTCAATGCGGCAACCTGGGGACTGGTTCTTACGGGCAAACTGACCAACACGGTTAATGATCGCGGTCTTTCTGCGGCACTCAGCCGCTTGATCGCGCGCGCTGGTGAGCCGGTCATCCGCCGTGGTGTGGATATGGCCATGCGCATGATGGGCGAGCAGTTTGTAACCGGCGAAACCATTGAGGAAGCGCTGAAGCGCGCCAAGCCGTTGGAAGAACGCGGCTTTCGCTATTCCTACGACATGCTGGGTGAGGCTGCGACCACGGCTGCCGATGCCGAGCGTTATTATAAAGACTATGAAATGGCGATCCATGCCATTGGCAAGGCTTCGGCCGGTCGCGGTATTTATGATGGTCCCGGCATTTCCATCAAATTGTCGGCCTTGCATCCGCGCTATTCGCGCGCACAGGCTGAACGTGTCATGGGCGAGCTTCTGCCCAAGGTCAAGGCGCTGGCGCTTCTATCCAAGCAGTACAATATCGGCCTTAATATTGATGCCGAAGAAGCCGACCGTCTGGAACTGTCGCTCGATCTGCTGCAAAGCCTGTGCGAAGATCCGGAGCTGGCTGGTTTTGACGGCATTGGCTTTGTCGTGCAGGCCTATGGCAAGCGCTGCCCGTTCGTGCTTGATTTCATCATTGATCTTGCCCGTCGTACCAATCACCGTGTGATGGTGCGTCTTGTGAAGGGGGCCTATTGGGATGCGGAAATCAAGCGCGCCCAGGTAGATGGTCTGGACGAGTTTCCGGTCTATACGCGCAAAGTCCACACCGACGTTTCCTATATTGCCTGCGCCCGCAAGCTGTTGGCCAATACGGATGTGATCTTCCCGCAATTTGCCACCCATAATGCGCAGACGCTGGCCACGATCTATCATCTGGCCGGACCGGACTTCAAAACCGGCAAATATGAATTCCAGTGTCTGCACGGCATGGGCGAGCCGCTTTATGACGAGGTTGTGGGCGCTGACAAGCTTGGCCGCCCGGCACGCATTTACGCGCCTGTTGGCACGCATGAAACCCTGCTTGCCTATCTCGTCCGTCGCTTGCTGGAAAATGGCGCAAATTCCTCCTTCGTCAACCGCATTGGCGATGCGAAAGTATCGGTCGATGAACTGATTGTCGATCCGGTCGATATTGTCCGTTCCATGGCGGTTATCGGCGCGCGGCATGACCAGATTGCGCTGCCAAAGGATCTTTATGGCAATCGCAAGAATTCGGCCGGCCTTGATCTGTCGAATGAAACCACGCTCGCCGCGCTTTCCAGGTCACTTGCAGACAGCGCTTCGCGTCATTGGACATCAGAGCCGCTGGTGGCAGGCGCCAGGGTCAAGGGGGAAAGCCGTCCGGTGCGCAATCCGGGTGACCACAGTGATGTGGTCGGTACGGTGACGGAAATCGCTGAAGCCGATGTTGCAAAGGCGATGAAGGCAGCAAAAAAGGCCGCAGCAAGCTGGGCTGCGGTTGCTCCGGCAGAGCGGGCTGCCTGCCTTGAGCGCGCCGCAGACATCATGCAGCGCGACATGCCGGAACTGATTGGCCTTGTCATGCGTGAAGCTGGCAAGTCCGCGCCAAATGCCATTGGTGAAGTGCGCGAAGCGATTGATTTTCTACGCTATTATGCGGAACAGGCACGTCGCACGCTTGGGGTTGCACACAAGCCGCTTGGCCAGATTGTCTGCATCAGCCCGTGGAATTTCCCGCTTGCCATTTTCACCGGCCAGATTGCAGCAGCGCTTGTGACTGGCAATCCGGTTCTGGCAAAGCCGGCTGAAGAAACTCCGCTCATTGCCGCGCAAGGTGTACGCATCCTGCATGAGGCCGGCATTCCGGCTGATGTCTTGCAGCTTCTGCCGGGCGATGGCCGCATTGGTGCAGCCTTGGTTGCTTCACCAGAAACTTGCGGCGTGATGTTCACCGGCTCGACGGAAGTTGCACGCATCATTCAGGGCGAGCTTGCAACGCGCCTTCTGCCCAATGGCAAGCCGATACCGCTGATTGCCGAAACGGGCGGGCAGAATGCGATGATTGTCGATTCATCAGCGCTTGCCGAACAGGTGGTTTTTGATGTGATTGCATCGGCCTTTGACAGTGCCGGACAGCGCTGTTCGGCGTTGCGCATTCTCTGCCTGCAGGAAGATGTGGCCGACCGCATTCTGACCATGCTCAAGGGCGCGCTGAAGGAGCTCAGCATTGGCCGTACGGACAGGCTGAGTGTTGATATTGGTCCGGTTATCACTGAAGAAGCCAAGGGCGTGATCGAGGCGCATGTCGACACCATGCGCAGCCTTGGCCGCAAGGTTGAGCGCCTGCCGCTTGGTGCATACACTGAAAAAGGCACATTCGTCGCGCCGACCATCATTGAGATCCAGAGCATCCATGACCTCAAGCGCGAAGTGTTTGGTCCGGTACTGCATGTACTGCGCTACAAGCGCGATGATATGGAACGTCTGATCGATGACATCAATGCCACCGGCTATGGCCTGACCTTTGGTCTGCATACACGTCTTGATGAAACCATCGCCAATGTCGCCGAGCGTATCCGGGTTGGCAATGTCTATATCAACCGCAACATCATTGGCGCCGTGGTTGGTGTGCAGCCATTCGGCGGACGTGGCCTTTCCGGTACGGGACCCAAAGCGGGTGGCCCGCTTTATCTCGGTCGCTTGGTCGAAAAGGCGCCGATTCCGCCGCGTCATGCCTCGGTTCACACCGATCCGGCGCTCAAGGATTTCGCGCGCTGGTTTGGTCAGCGTGGCATGAATGAACTGGCAAAGGCTGCTCGTGAAACCGGCAGTGCATCGGCGCTTGGTCTGGATATTGAACTGGCCGGTCCGGTTGGTGAACGCAATCTCTATGCTCTGCATCCGCGCGGTCATATCCTGCTGGTGCCGCAAACCGAAATGGGGCTTTATCGTCAGTTGACGGCCGTGCTTGCCACCGGCAATACCGCAATCATTGATGAAGAATCGGGTCTGCGCACTGTGCTGAAGGATCTGCCGGCATCGGTTGCCGCCCGCGTTGTGTGGAGCAAGGACTGGCAGGCCGATGTGCCATTTGCCGGCGCATTGATCGAGGGTGATGCTGATCGCATCATCGCAGTCAATCGCAAGATTGCGGCTCTGCCAGGGCCTCTGGTTCTGATACAGGCTGCATCCAGTGCAGAACTCGCGCAGAATCCGGATGCCTATTGTCTGAATTGGCTGTTGGAAGAAGTGTCGACTTCGATCAACACCACTGCTGCTGGCGGCAATGCCAGCCTGATGGCAATTGGCTGATCGGCATTTCTTGCAATAATCATATGATGTTCCGCAATGCTTGCGCAAAAGTTGCGGAACATCTGTTTTTGAAGCTCGATTCCATTTGCCATTGTGGGTTTGCTGCTGCGATACCAAATCATGGCTTATGAACTCGACAATCTGCCGCTTGAAGAGCTTTTTCTGCCTGTCAGCAATGCCACGGCAGCGCTGGTGCGACTGGATGAACGCATTGCGTGTTCGCCCATAGGGAACGGGCTGGTTGCCCGGCTTGATATGCGTGATGCCGTGGCGTCCATGTGGCTTGATGGCGAACTTGTGCATCTGGAAGATCTCGTCCTGCATGATGCAATGATGGATCTGCGCACGCCAAGTCATGCCCTGACGCTTGCCCATGCGGTTTTGCGCATGCGCCGCCAGATCGCCGGCCGTCCTGCCGACTGGGCTTTAAGTGCAGCGGGCATTCGCCATTTGCTGGGTCTGCAGGGAGAAGCGGCTGCGCAGGCAGAGCCAGAAGCGGGCAATCAAGACAGTCAGGCAGACGAGACAGCTCTTTATCAGGATATTGATGCACTTCTGGCGCGCACGGATGCAATCCTGAAAGGGCTTGCCGAGCCAAGGCCACGCAGGGAAATGGCGCAGCCCATGGCAGATCGCAATGATGTCTTTGTCGATGAAGATCAGGACGAAGATGCGCGGCTCAAGGAATGGATGGTCTGTTTCGAGGCAACTGCCCATCTGCCGCCCATGCTGCGCGCAGCCATCATGCACGATGCCTGGTTTACGCATGAAGTGGTGCAGCGATCGGTCTGGATTGGCCGCGTGCTGACGGCTGCCTATTTGCGTCAGTCCGGCCTTGCCGCGCATCATGTGCCAGCTTTGAGCATTGGCCTGCGCAACAAAAGACCGGATGAACGCCGTTCAGGCAGCCAGCTCGTACGGCTAAAGACCTTTCTTGCTGCGATTGAGGAAATGGCGGATGCGGCCTTGAAGGAGCATGACCGCCTGATGCTTGCGCGCGAGCAGATGAGCCGCAAGCTTAAAGGCAGGCGATCCAATTCGCGCCTGCCGCAATTGATGGAAATGACGCTGCGCTCCCCGCTGATTTCCAGCCTGATGGTGGAAAAGGAGCTGAAGGTGACACAGCAGGGCGCATTGAAACTGATTGCCGAATTGAATCTGCGCGAAATCACCGGTCGCGGGCGTTTTCGCGCCTGGGGCATCCTTTAAATTAGCCCCAGTTTTCAATCCGCAATTTCGATCCATTTGAAAAGCGCGAAATGTGGAATGCGGATGGATCGACGATCGGCTTTTCGCCGGTGACCATATCTGCAACAAGCTTGCCTGCGCCGGGGCCAATGCCAAAGCCATGGCCGGAAAAGCCGGTTGCCACAATCAGCCCCTCAACACCCGGCAGTGGCGAAATGACCGGGATCACATCCGGCATTGTGTCGATCTGGCCTGCCCATTCCTGCGCGATTGTTGCATTGGCAAAGGACGGAATGGTCTGTTTCAGGAGGGCAAGGACCTTGCAGTTTGTTGCGTGGTGCGGCTCCGGATCAAGGATGCGCACCTGTTCAAAAACCGATTTTTGGTCGGCAGGGCGCAATTTCCACTGTAGCGCCTCTTCAAAAAAGCGCTTGCCAAAACGGAAGCGCAGCGAGCGCCATTCGGTTGACAGTGATGGCAGAAAATCGCGGAAATAACGGAAACTGTCCGGCACGATGTCGGCAATCGAGCCGCCAAGGCTGGCCACCGTATAGCCGCCATCAAGACGCTTGCGCAGGGCAAAATCGGAATAAGCAATGGCCGGTTCCACGCCGCCTTCAATTGGTGCGGTACGGAATACAGATGAGCGTACTTTCAGCTGCGGCAGGTGGGCATCAAATTGCGACAGGATCAGCCGCGACCAGGCACCACCAGCAACCACTACCGCTTCGCAAGGCACACGGCCTTTTTCAGTCAGTACAGCGCTCACCCGGCCATTGGTGATTTCAACGCCGCGCACGGCGCAATTCTGCAAAATGACCGCGCCTTCTTCCTGCGCCTTGGCCGCCATTGCGGGGACTGCCATTTGTGGCTCGGCACGGCCATCAAGCGGGGTCAGCATGCCACCTGCAAGCTTGCGGGTCAGCCCCGGCGCAAGCGCTTCGGCCTGTTTGGCACTGAGCAGATGGGTTTCAATGCCGTGCTCACGCGCAATTTCGATCCATTTGGCATAGATGGCAAGCTGCTCCTCCTTTTCCGCTGCATAGGCAATGCCGGTTATGCGAAAGCCTGTTTCGCGGCCGGTGCGTTCATTCATGCCTTCCCAAAGACGCATGCTTTCAACAATCAGCGGCAGTTCGCGGCTGTCGCGGCCGGTGCGGCGGCACCAGCCCCAGTTGCGGCTCGACTGTTCGCCTGCGATTTCACCTTTTTCAAATAGGGCGACCGGAATTCTGCGCTCGGCCAGAAACAGGGCGGTTGATACGCCAATGACGCCGCCGCCAATAATGGCAATACGGGTTTGCTTTGGTAATTGATCGGCTGTTGCGACCTTGACCGTAACCGGCCCCATGTGAGCACTCCTGAAACAATAAAAGGATAGTTATGCGCATTTTGCCCGTCTTCGTGACATCAGCGCAATTGTTGCAATTTCAAGCAGTTGGTTCGCCGTAGCATGGGTTTGTCAGCTTAAGGTAATCAATCCTGACATAATCGATCCTGTTTTGGGTGGTTTTCACGCAAAAGTGAGCCTATACCCAAAGTCATTAAGATCAAGGAACGGGATTTCATGAACAGGCACAATGCGCAAAAATCCTTGTTGAATGGCATTGAACCGCTGCATGTGGAGGCGGGGGATGCCCTGCGCCTGTCTCATATTTCGCGCGCATTTGATGGCGTGCAGGCGTTGAAAGATGTTTCGCTCAATGTTACTTCCGGTGAGATTATCTGTCTTGTCGGCCATTCGGGCTGTGGCAAGACCTCGCTGTTGCGCATTATCGCCGGCATTGATGCGCCAGACAGTGGCACGTTGATGATCGGTGGCAAGATGCTGGTTGGTCCTTCGGTTTTTGTGGAGCCGGAAAAGCGTGATGTCGGGGTGGTGTTTCAGGATTATGCGCTGTTTCCGCATCTGACAGTGGCGCAAAATGTGAAATTCGGCCTGCGTGCCTTTAAAAGTGCTGACGCCAATCATCGTGTGGCGGAACTGTTGCAGCGTGTCTCGCTTGGCGACAAGGCGGATCGCTATCCGCATCAGCTGTCAGGTGGTGAGCAGCAGCGCGTTGCCCTGATCCGCGCTCTGGCGCCTAAGCCGCATGTTCTGTTGATGGATGAGCCGTTTTCAAACCTGGACCGTGGCCTGCGCGCAAGTGTCAGGCGCGAAACCATAAGCCTGCTCAGACAGTTGGGCACGACCGCCATTATCGTCACGCATGAGGCTGAAGAGGCGCTTTCCACGGGCGACCGGGTGGTGCTGATGCGCTCTGGTGAAATCGTGCAGACTGGCTCGGCGCGTGAGATCTATCAGCATCCGGTCAATCGCTATGCGGCGGAATTTTTCTGCGATTTCAATGTCATTCCCGGCAGGTTCGGACAGGATGGGGTGGAAACGCCGCTGGGTGTGTTCAAGGCAAACAAGACTGACATGTCGTCTGGTCAGGCGCTGGTCTATCTGCGGCCGGATGATTTGCATATTGTACCGGATGACGCTGTTACCCTTGGTGATATACGCGGAAAGGTTGTGTCGCGCAGCTATTTCGGACAGGGCGAGGAACTGATCCTGAAGGTCGAAGGGCTGGAAAATACGCTCAGAATCCATACGAAAATGCAGATTCCGCACGGCGTTACGCACATTTTCCTGAGAATTTCCGCTGAGAACGCACTTATATTTGCTGATTAGTCAGATTGGCACTCAACCCAAATATAGATGCATGCAATTGACCGCGGAACAGCTTCCCGGTATAAACTTGACAGTAATAGTCATCTATTTCTGGAACTGTTCCAAACAGGGGTATCATTATCGTGGTTAAATGTGCCGGACTAGGAATTCTCGCCCTTTCTCTGTTCTCCAGCGCCGCATTGGCTGAAACGGCTGGCAAAGAGGTCAATATCTATACGACGCGTGAGCCGGGTTTGATCCAGCCACTGCTGGATGCTTTCAAGCAATCGACCGGGATCACCGTGAATACGGTTTTCCTGAAAGATGGTCTGGCAGAACGTGTTGCCTCTGAAGGCGAAAGTTCCCCCGCAGATATTCTGATGACCGTGGATGCCGGGAAACTGGTCGATCTCGTTGAAAAGGGTCTGACGCAGCCGGTTGAATCCAGTATCCTGAATGAAGCCATTCCGGCGCAATTGCGCGATGCCAATGGCCATTGGTATGGCTTGTCGATGCGCGCGCGTATCGTCTATGCTGACAAGGACATGGATATTGAATCCATCAATTATGAAGATCTGTCCGATCCGAAATACAAGGGCAAGATCTGCATCCGCTCTGGCCAGCATCCTTATAATACCGCGTTGTTTGCCGACTATATCGCGCATTATGGCGTTGAAAAAACCGAGGAATGGCTGAAGGGCCTGAAGGCCAATCTGGCACGCAAGGCTGCAGGTGGCGATCGTGATGGCGCCAAGGATATTGTGGGCGGCATTTGCGATCTGGCTGTTGCCAATTCCTATTATGTCGGCCTGATGCGCTCGGGCAAAGGCGGTGAAGAGCAGAAGGCCTGGGGCGATGGTATCAAGGTCGTGTTGCCCACCTTCAAGGATGGCGGCACACAGGTGAATATCTCTGGTGCTGCGATTGCAAAACACGCCCCGCACAGGCAAGAGGCCCAGAAGCTGCTTGAATATCTGGTTTCAGACGAAGCTCAGGCCATCTATGCCCGCGCCAATTTTGAATATCCGGTGAAGAAGGGTGTGCCGCTCGATCCGATTGTTGAATCCTTTGGTGAGCTGAAAATCGACACTGTGCCTTTGACAGAAATCGTCAGCCATCGCAAACAGGCAAGCGAGCTGGTGGACAAGGTCGGTTTCGACAATTAAGCAGACTGAATATGTCTCCGGCAGCCTGCAAGCGAACAGTCGCGGATATGCGGGTTGCTGGAGCGTTTTTGCTGGGGCATGGGTGGTGGATTGCGCGGCATCTGATCCTGGCACTGATCATAGAGTGACCTGATGACTGTGTTCTCCGCCCCATTGCAGCAGCGTCTCGTCCGCGACTCGCGGGCGGGAAAGGGCTGGTTGTGGTTTTCTGGTCTGTTCGCGATGCTGGCATGTCTGCCGGTGCTGGCGCTGCTGTTTGAAGCGGTTCAGGGCTCGGACGGGTTGTGGAGCCATCTTCTGGCAACGACCTTGCCAACGGCGCTGATCGATACAACCACGCTGTTGTTGGGCGTTGGAGTGCTTGCTGCTGGTCTTGGCACATCCATGGCATGGCTGGTGACGGCCTATGATTTTCGTGGCCGTGCTGTGCTGGAATGGGCATTGTTGTTGCCGCTTGCCGTGCCGACCTATATCGTTGCTTATGCCTATCTCGACCTTTTGCACCCGATCGGCCCGATCCAGTCGGCAATCAGATTTGTGCTTGGCTATTCATCGCCGCGCGAATTTCGTCTGCCCGACATCCGCTCCATGGCGGGCTGTATCATGCTGCTGGGCTTTGTGCTTTATCCTTATGTCTATATTCCAACGCGGGCGATGTTCCTGACCCAATCAGCCAGCCTGATTGAAGCGGCACGGACTTTGGGCGTTTCCCGCCGCGGCATTTTCTGGCACGTTGCCTTGCCACTTGCCCGTCCGGCCGTTGCCGTCGGCGTCAGCCTTGCACTCATGGAAACGTTGAACGATGTGGGAGCAGCCGAATTTCTCGGCGTGCGCACCCTGACCGTATCAATCTATACGACATGGATCACGCGATCCGATCTTCCGGGTGCTGCCCAGATTGCACTTGCGCTCTTGTTGCTGGTTGTGGCGCTTGTCTCGCTGGAACGCTGGGCGCGTCGCCGTCAGCGTTATGTTTCCAATATCCGCCGTACGCGCAGCTTTACGCCGGTCAGCGTGCACGGCCTTTCAGGCTTGCTGCTTTGTGCCCTTGCAAGCCTGCCCATTATTATCGGCTTTGTTCTTCCGGCCAGCTATCTCGCTGTCGAGGCCTATAAACGCTATCAATTTGCCGGTCTTTCCCCGCGTTTGATCGGCGAGGCGATCAATACAGTCACGCTTGCGGCCATCGCCTCCTTGCTGGTTCTCATCTGTGGTCTTGTTATCGCCTATGCGCTGCGCCTGTTTCCAAAAGCTGCTGCACGCTGGTTTTTCCGAATTTCAACGATGGGCTATGCTGCGCCGGGCACGGTGATTGCCATTGGCATTTTGGTCGTGGCAGGCGGTTTTGACCGCATCGTCAATCAGCTTTGGGCAAGTATTTTTGATGCCACATCCGGCCTTATCCTGATTGGCAGTGGCGCTGCTGTCATTTACGCCTATGTGGTGCGGTTTCTCGCCATTTCTGCGGGCGGGATTGATGCGGGTTTCGAACGCATTCCAGCCTCGCTTGACCATGCTGCGCGCACGCTTGGACGTACAGTTAGCGAAACCTTCCGCGCCATACATCTGCCATTGTCGAAAACCGCCATCGTTGCCGCAGGACTGCTGGTCTTTGTTGATTGTGTCAAGGAACTCCCGGCCACCTTGCTGCTGCGGCCCCTGAATATGGAAACCTTTGCGACACATCTTTATGGCGAAGCGGCACGCGGCACCTATGAAGAAGCGGCAATCGCAGCACTTGCAATTGTCGTGGTGGGTATTCTGCCTGTCATCCTGCTTGCGCGTGTCGGACGGCGTCTGTGATGGGCAATGTGCCATCTTCCAGTATCAAATTGTAACAACTGTTACAGGATGCGCGATGATGATAGCTTAGCGCGTTCACCGCCAGACATGTTTGGGCGTGGATTTGTTAAGCCTATCAGGGGGATATTGAAGAGGTGGGGTCTGGGCATTAATACATTGCCAATGATTTCAACACGATACATCGCGTGAACGCAATAATATGTGACTATGTTCTGCTGTCATTTCTATGGTTTTAACACCTTGTCGCCCTATATCAGGGCTAGCCGGAATTGGCTTGAAACAGGATCGACGCAGGGAAAACGAAAACGCGACTGTTTTCTGATGACCCAGTCGAAACAGGATTGATGGTGGATATGATGACGTCGCAACAATGGTTGCCTGTCGAATTGCTGAATATCGGTCTGGCAGCCGCACTCTTTTTTGCCTGCCTGGTCTATTCGCTCTGGAAGGCGGTGTTCGATGAGTTGACGCCTGTTTTCTGGCGCCGTACGGCTGCCATTCTGTGGGCTGGCACTATGATTGTTGCCTTTGGCGGTAGTTTTGATGCACCTGTCTGGTTGCAGGCTTCTGGCTGGATGCTGGTTGGCATCGGGGTTTGCGCGACAGTCTATCGTGCTGGCCTGTTCTACTATCGTCAATATTGTGCGCAGAACGCAGAAACGCTGCATGGTCGTCGCGCACGACTGTCGGGACGGTGACCAATGATCGCATCACCTGCTGTTAAAACCGCTGCAATGCCAAGCCGGTCTCGCCGTCCGCGTAGTCTGCGATCGTTCTTTATCCGCGCTTTTGTTGCTGTACGATGCCGTAAATGTTCGTAGAGCGCGCGCCTGAACGGCAATAGGCCAGGACAGGGCCTTCTGCCTCTTCCAGCGCCTTGGCATGAGCATCCACGTCGTCCTGCGTCAGCTGGCCACCAATTACCGGAATGTAATAGGCCTTCAGCCCGGCCTTTTCAGCCTCGCGGGCGACATCGGCAAAATCTGGCTGCTCCGGGCCAGCTTCGCCATCCGGACGATTGCAGATAATGGTACGAAAACCGGCCGCCGCGATTTCACGCACATCCTCAGGGACAATCTGGCCGGAGACCGAATAGTTTTCATCGATTTGACGAATATCCATTTTTCCTCGCTTGTCGCGGTCAAAGTCGCAACGATCTTCATGTAAGATTTCGCTGCACCTTACATAAACTGCGGATTCGTGTCACATGAAACTGTCGTGCAGGATAGTTTCATGAGAGAGATGGCCACCTTGACCAAAACCAGCACCAGCCAGAAGGTTCAGCTCATCGCGCGCCGTAATCAGCGCTTTGACAATGGTACACGCTTGGTTGCCGAAGAAATGCCGGTAGCGCTGAGCTATAATGGCACAACGCAAGCTGTCATGATGGCAACGCCAGGAGACCTCGAAGATTTCGCTATCGGCTTCAGCCTCACTGAAGGCATTATTGCGCGTGCCAGCGAAATCGAACGCATGGAAATCGTTGCTTTTGATCAGGGCATTGATGTCCAGATGTGGCTGACGGAGACGCGTGAAAATGCGCTGGTTGCCCGCCGCCGCTTCATGGCCGGGCCGGTTGGTTGCGGATTATGCGGCATCGATTCGATTGAACAGGCGGTAAGGCCCTTGCGTCCGCTTGAGACCGACGGAACAAAATTTTCGGCCGACGATATTATCATGGCCATGTCTCTGCTTGCGGCTGGACAGCACCTAAACCAGAAAACCCATGCGGTTCATGCGGCGGGTTTTTATACGGCGGCGAATGGCATGCTGGCCGTGCGCGAGGATGTCGGGCGGCATAATGCGCTGGACAAGCTCATTGGTGCAGTCGCACGCGGCCACATGCAGCCACAGCAAGGGCTTGTGGCGCTCACCAGCCGCGTTTCAGTGGAGATGGTACAAAAGACCGTCATGTCCGGTGTTCCTGTTCTGGCCGCCATTTCGGCGCCGACCTCTCTTGCCATTCGTCTGGCCGAAGAGTCGAATCTCACTCTTGTTGCTGTGGTGCGTGGCGAGGAGTTCGACGTCTTCACTCATGCTCATCGCATCATCATGTCATGAGACAAGACCACATGATGTTTATGAAGGGTGTGAGGAAGAAAACTGGCGCATGCAAACTGGTGCACGCAAGAGGATTTGAACCTTTGTTGAGCCATTCGGAGGGGGCGTCCTGACCGCTGAACGATGCATGTGCCAGAATGGTTTCATAATAGGCTGAAACCGATCAGTGATTCATTACAGTTCAGATGTCGCTGATATTATGGAGAGAAGGGCGACCGAAGGGCCGCCTTCTGTCTGGCTGTGTTTGTTACCGTGCGGCCAGAATGCCGGCAATGACGCCGGTTGCCGTTGTGATCAGCAGGAACTGGTCGCCAACCTTGATCCAGCGCTGTCCACGTGCCGGTTTGCGCAGACCATAGCGCTTGTAATCCCGCACTTCGTGATGACGGCGCCAGTCGCCAAAACGTTGCCCCTTGGCAAAATGGTTGCGGTGCATGCCCGGACGTCCGGCTTTATGCGGTTCAACGCGATGCTTTGGCTTTCCGGGTGCCGATGGACGGGCAGGTTCCATGTGACCCGGGGCAGGCTTGTGCGGCGCCTGTGCCTGAGCAAGCGGAGCACCGACAAACGAAAGGGCGACTGCAGCAAGAATGATTTTCTTAAGCACGTGAGCTTCTCCTTTATTCATGGCCTGAAACTATGTCCGCGAAGCTTAACGGGATATGAACGAAATCGTTCTGAACATTAAATAAAATCAATGTAATGACGCGGCGCAGGTCTTTGGTTTCCGCTTAGGGGAGACTGCCTTTCCATGCAGTCCATGGTCGGGGTCAGGCGTGTGATCGAAGCCTGCAGACTTGTGTGAAGACGGGGACTTGGCCAGTCATCATGCAGAATGACAAGCCGGAACATCCACAGACATTGCCGCCAGATCACGACGGTCAATAGTGCGGATGCTGCAAAATATTCAGGCTTGTCTGGTCTTGTGGTCAGGACCGATACAGGACGGCTTATGCCGTTCGGCAGCAATGTAGCGTTCTGTCGCCAGAAAGGCGGCAGAACCTGTCGTCAGGCTGGAACGGAATCGATCGTTTTCAGGGCTGCTTTCTGTTTCTGGGCTGCGGCCTTGACCGCAGCCTGCACCTTTTCAAACGCGCGGACTTCAATCTGGCGCACACGTTCCCGGCTGATGCCAAATTCAGCCGAGAGGTCTTCTAGCGTCATTGGCTCATCTGAAAGACGGCGCGCCTGAAAAATGCGGCGTTCACGATCATTCAGCGTGTCCATGGCCTGTTCAAGCATGGAGCGACGGCTATCCAGTTCATCCTGCTCAATCAGTGTCTCTTCCTGGCTGGAGCTGTCATCAACCAGCCAGTCCTGCCATTCACCGGATTCGCCTTCGTTTGCGCGCAATGGCGCATTCAGCGACGCATCGCCAGACAGACGACGGTTCATGGAAACCACTTCGTCTTCGCTGACATTCAGCTTGGTCGCAATCTGCTTGACCTGTTCCGGGTTCAGATCGCCATCATCCAGCGCCTGAATCCTGCTTTTCATCTTGCGCAGGTTGAAGAACAGGCGCTTCTGATTGGCCGTGGTCCCCATTTTCACAAGGCTCCACGAACGCAGGATATATTCCTGAATGGAAGCCTTGATCCACCACATGGCATAGGTGGCAAGACGGAATCCGCGCTCCGGTTCAAATCGCTTGACCGCCTGCATCAGGCCGACATTGCCTTCGGAAATGACCTCGCCGATTGGCAGACCATAGCCGCGATAGCCCATGGCGATCTTGGCCACGAGACGCAGATGGCTTGTCACCAGCTTGTGCGCAGCCTTCGGGTCGCCATGTTCATGATAACGCTTGGCCAGCATATATTCTTCCTGCGGCTCAAGCATCGGAAAACGGCGGATCTCTTCGAGATAGCGGGTAAGACCACCATCGCCGGATGTGATTGTCGGAAGATTCATACTCTGGGTCATCAAGCACCCTCCCTTGGATTTCAGGTTCCCTTTTGGCAAACCTGGAAGCCATCTGCCCCTGCAATGCAGTCTGGCACAGACAACTTCGGACTCATCTATATAAGCATCATTTTGGCGAAAACACGATGCCTGAATAAATGAAACAATGTGTCAACGACCTGAATGAACTTTGCGCGCAACCATTAATTGCAAATTTACCTTCCCGTCAATGAAAAACTGCAGCCCTATTTCGCGTAAAGCCAAAATTTTTCAACAAGATCAGACATATCGCCCGGCATCGGACTTTCGAAGCTCATGATCGCATTGGTTGTAGGGTGTTCAAAGGCCAGTTGTGCCGCATGCAGCGCCTGACGTGTAAAGCCGTTGACGGCCTCCTTTAACGGCTCTGCCAGCTTGTTGGCCTTGGTCTTGTAGGCGCTGCCATAATCCATGTCGCCAACGAGCGGATGGCCGATATGGGCCATGTGCACGCGAATCTGGTGCGTACGGCCGGTCTCCAGACGACATTCAACCAGTGAGGCGAGGGCGGTTGCGTCCTCGCGCGGGCCGAATTTTTCAATCGTTGCATAATGCGTGATGGCATAGCGCGCATCATCGCGCATTTCATCGACGACAGCCTGCTTGGTGCGGTCACGATGTGAGCGGCCAAGATAGGTTTCGATCGTGCCTTGCGGCCGTTCCATCATGCCCCAGACCAGCGCGACATAGCAGCGTTCGAGTTCGCCTGTGCGGCCATGGTCGGCGAATTGCGCGCTCAAATGGCGATGGGCGTGATCGTTCTTGGCGACGACCATGACGCCGCTCGTATCCTTGTCGAGGCGATGAACAATGCCCGGACGGCGGATTCCGCCAATGCCTGACAAGGTGTCGCCACAATGATAGATCAGTGCATTGACCAGCGTTCCCGTCCAGTTGCCATTGCCGGGGTGGACAACAAGGCCAGCAGGCTTGTTGACCACAATGAGATCATCGTCCTCATAGAGAATGTCGAGAGGGATGTTTTCCGGTTGTGGCTCGGCAGGTTCCGGCTCTGGCAGCGCGATGGTTATGGTCATGCCTTCGCGCAGCTTCTGCTTGGTTTCCCTGGCGGGCGCGCCGTTGACGGTCACATGGCCGTCAGCAATCAGGGACTGAACGCGGCTGCGAGAGAGTTCCGGCCCCAAGGCTGCGGCCAGCCATTGGTCGAGGCGTTTGCCTGCAGCTTCAGAGTCGGTAATTAGCTC
Source organism: Daeguia caeni (assembly GCF_042653845.1). Lineage (NCBI taxonomy): Bacteria > Pseudomonadati > Pseudomonadota > Alphaproteobacteria > Hyphomicrobiales > Brucellaceae > Daeguia > Daeguia caeni. The sequence goes on from NZ_JBHSEL010000124.1 coordinate 40,807, forward strand.
TTTCAAATGTGTCATTCCTTCGTTATCACCCGCACGCGAGAGTTTGAACCGGAGTCATTGAATGCAGGATCTACACCAACAGCGGTATCAAAATCATCACGATTCCGGATATCAGCATTATCAGCAAGATTATTATCCAGATCCAGAGCCAGCACTTGATCCAGCCATGGAGAAAGTGCGCCGCAAGATGATACGTCTGCTTGCCGTATCCATTGGCGTGATGCTGGTTGGGCTTATGGCTGTGTTGGGCGCAGTTGTCTACAAGATCAATAAATCGTCCGACGAACCGAAACCGGAAACGCATTCTGAAATTCCGGGCCAGCAGACGCCAGCCCTGCCAGAACCACCGAAAATGGTCGAATCACAGATCAATCTTGTGACTGGATCGCGCCTTCTATCCCAGAGTCTTTCGGGCAATCAGCTTTCGCTTGAAATTCTTATGCCAGATGGCGGCACGGAGCTTCTGATCTATGATTATCGCGAAGCGCGTATTGTTGGTCGCGTGAAACTCGGCAGTGATGAACAGAACTGACAAGGGGGGCAAAAGCCCCCTTACAGCATTTTCTCCGAAACAGGCGCCTGGTTTCAGCAGTCTGTTGCGCACATGAAAATCGACAGATCGCGAACGCTGAAAATTCCATAAAGCACAAAGATTGACTTGAACAGAATGAGGTCTATATGTCTCTCATTCTCTGCGCCCATCGTCTAGCGGTCAGGACGGCGCCCTCTCACGGCGCAAACAGGGGTTCGATTCCCCTTGGGCGTACCAATGATTTCAATATATTGGCTCTCAAACAGAGAACTTGTCCAATAACCGTAATTATGTGTTTTTCGGATTGGGCCTTGAATTCGTTTTGAATGAAAATTTCTGCATTTTCCTGCGACAATCTGTCATTACTTATCAGATGCCATTTTTCTGTAACACCTCGACTTGTTGTTTCTTTGGGTTAAGCTCAAAACGTATTTTTGCTGGAGGCAGGCATGATTTCTAGACGTGCATTTTGTTTGGGAATTGTGAGCGTGTTCGCTGCGGGATCTGCAGAAGCAACACCTGGGGCAGTAAACAAAAATGGTTGTCACGGTAGGCCGCGCCATTGCCATGACCCTTCGGAAATAAGAGCCACTCGTGGTCGACGCTATGTACCTGGTTTCTTCCCGAGGTCCTATTTGCCAAAGAGACGGAAAAAGCGTCGTTAACCGATGCTCTCGTTAATTCCAGGCCGTCGGCTCATAAGCTCAGATATCAAAGTCTGGTTGTAATGAACCTTATGGCAGCAAGGTAATTTTCGGGGCACTTGTCATACCGGGTTGCAATGCCGCGGAAGTGCTTTCTTCTGCTGAAGAGTGCCAACGAGGTTTCGTTGCCGATAGACCCAGGGGAAGAGTGCAACAGACTGCTTTCGATTCCTCTGGGGCACGCCGTTTCCCAGAATTCAGCTTCAGCTGATCAAAACCTCCCCACTTTCCATGATGCCTGACCAGACCTGCACCCGGTCTGATCAGGATCTGTCATGAAAGTCCGGGTTCACTCATAGATTGCGGTGTGGATGATGCCATCCTTGCCGCACCAGGCGCGGTACATGCCTTCGCTGTTGAAGGGCAGGCAGATATTGCCCTTGGCGTCAACCGCAATCACGCCGCCAGAGCCGCCGATCGCGCCAAGCTCCTGCACGACTTCCGTTGCAGCCTGTTCAAGCGACTGTTTTGCCCAGCGCATGCGGGCGTCCACCTCATGGCCAACGGCCCAGCGGATGAAATATTCACCATGGCCGGTCGCAGAAAGCGCAACGGTCTGGTTGTCCGCCCATGTTCCGGCGCCGATGACGGGGCTGTCGCCGACACGGCCCGGTGTTTTGGCCGTCATGCCGCCGGTTGAGGTGGCGGCGGCAAGATTGCCGAATTTGTCGCGTGCAACCGCACCAACCGTGCCATGTTTGCGCGCCGGATCGCCATCATCGGGCGAGCCGCTTTGGCGGCGTTCCATTTCCTTGTGCAGGGCCTGCAGACGCTGTTCGGTACCGAACCATTCAGGTGGCATGATTTCAAGACCAGCTTCCACGCAGAAACGTTTTGCGCCTTCACCGGCAAGGAAGACATGTTCAGTCTTTTCCATCACCGCACGCGCCGCCAGAACCGGATTGCGCGGGCCGCATATGCCGGAAATGGCGCCACAGGCGCGCGTCCTGCCATCCATGATGGCCGCGTCCATTTCATGCGTTGCGTCGGTGGTATAGACGGCACCGCGGCCGGCATTGAAAAGCGGATTTTCTTCCAGTGCGATGACAGCAGCCGTGACTGCATCAAGAGCCGTGCCGCCTTCAAGCAGGACATCAAGCCCTGACTGCAGGCATTCCCGCAGGCCCGCATGGTAGGCCGCTTCCTTTTCCGGTGTCATATTGGCCTTGAGAATCGTTCCTGCGCCGCCATGCAGCGCGATGACAGGTATATGGTCTGACATGCTCGCCCCGGAAATGATCATTGCTCAAAAGCCCAAGCGGGACTGTGCCCGCCTGAGTGATTGCGTTCTGTTGTCTTATTTCGGTTTTACGTCCATTGCCAGCGTGTCTTCATCCGAACGCGGCGTATAGCTGATCTTGTCTTTCCTGATGCCCCAGGCCGACAGGTTGATGGCAAGCGGCAGGTCAGGACGATCCGTGGCTACCAGCAGATTGGCCTGTTCAAGTAACTCGCGGCGCTTGTTTTCATCCATCTCGACACTGGCTTCCTCGATTAGCCTGTCCATTTCCGGATTGGAATAGCCGCGCACATTGAAGGCACCGAGCGATTTTGCCGGGTCATTCGTGTGCATCAGGGATGACAACATATAGTTGGATTCACCTGTCAGCGTGCCCCAGAACGCCATGTGTAGTGAATATTCACCACGTGTCTTGGCCGGGTTGAATACGGCAGACGGCACGCCATTGACATCAGCCTCGACATTGATCGCCGCCAGCAATTGCGCAACTGTCGGGCCAAGCTCAATCGGCAGACGGTCGTTGGCATAATTCAGCGCGACCTTGAAGCCATCCGGATAGCCGGCCTCAGCCATGAGCCTGGCTGCCTTTTCCACGTCGAAAGGTGCGGGCTTGATGTCCTTGTTGTAGCCGAAAATATTTTCGGTCACCATCTGCGTCGGGATTGCGCCCATGCCTTCAAGGGCAACATCCTTGATGGTTTCACGATCGATCGCCAGATCGAAAGCCTCACGCACGCGCGGGTCGAGGAACGGATTCTTGTCCAGCTTCTTGCCGGACTTGTCCCAGACCAGCGGGGTGTTTTCACGGAAGTCGAATTCCAGATAAGGGATATAGACCGATTCATACTTGACGACTTCGAGGTTCGGATCCGATTCCAGCGCGTCGAGGTCGGTGGACGGTACCTTGGAGATCAGGTCAACCTGGCCAGCCTTGAGCTGGGCCACACGTGCGGCATCATTTGGAATTTCCTTGCGGATCACATGATCCCATGGCTGGGCGCCGCCCCAATAATCATCAAATTTTTCCAGCACCAGATCCTGCGTTGGCGCCCATTTGACAAACTTGTATGGGCCGGTGCCAATCGTTGCCTTGCCAGTGTTGAAGCCTTCGGCTGCCGTTTCCTTGGTCGAATAATCGGCCGCAGCCTTGTGCGAGACGATGAACAGGCGCACGAAATCATTCGGCAGGGTTGGAGCCGGGCCAATGGTCTTGACCCGCACGGTCAAGGGATCGACGATCTCGACGTTCTGCACGCGACGGACATAGATGGTCGATGGATTAGGGCCGGTGACCTGCGGAATGCGCTCGATGGAAAATTTCACGTCTTCAGCGGTGAAATCCGAACCATCATGGAATTTGACGCCTTCGCGCAGCTTGAATTCCCAAGTCGTGTCGTCAATCGGCTTCCAGCTAACGGCCAGCGACGGCTCGACTTCCAGGTTGTTGCCAGAGCGCAGCAGCGTATCAAACACATGCTTGGTCGCCTCCGCATTGGCCGCGGTTGCGGTGTAATGCGGGTCCATTGAAGCCGGGCCGGATTTGGTGGCGATGATGAGGTCATCCGCCAGGACGGACAATGGGGTGAGAAGGGTGGTCAGGAAGAGAGCAGCATGCAAAATGGGACGTTTGATCATCGGGTTCCCCTAGTTGAGTTGCAGCAAAAATCGGTCAGTCCGGTCAAAAAATCAGCTTGTCACGTCTTCACTTTCTGACGGCTCTGGATCGAGGGACAATTGCTGTGGCCAGCCTTCAGAGGCCACGGCGAGTTTGGTCAGGATTTCGGAGAGATTGAGCCTTTCGGCAGGCGACAGGCATTCAAGCATGGTGCGCTCATGTTTCATCATGATGGCTTCGACGCTTTCGACCGCTTCGCGGCCCTTGTCGGTCAGCTTCATGGCGATGCGGCGCTGGTCGGTCATGTCGAGCTCACGCTGGATCATGCCGAGCGAATCCAGACGATTGATGGCGCGGCTCAGAGTATTCTTCGGAAAGCCTGAAGAACGGACAACTTCCGTCAGGGTCAGCTCATTGCTGAGATAGAGCGACCAGAGCACGACGAATTCCGGTCTGAGCAGCCCCAGCTTTTGCTGGATGAGACTGTAAACGGGATTGTTGAAGCGCAGCGCCAGATAATTGAGACGAAACGACAGCCAGCAGGGGTTGTGCCAAAGCTTGGGGAAAAGCGGATCATCTTCTGACAGGCCGGTCAGCTCTGACTCATCCCGTCCGGCACGTCCCTCATAGAGAGCAGTACGCATAAGCTCGTCCATAGCGATTTCCCGACCCTTAATTTAGTTCTATATGGAACGATATTTGAAAATTTTCTTGCGTCAATAGCAATTTTTTGTTTCTAATGGAACTGATTTAAGACTAGCAAAAGAAAGGGATGTCAGTCGCGCGGGCATTCCCGCTAGGGATGATGCACGCCGTATTGATGGGCGTGCATTTCATGAAATGCAGGAGACGAAGATGCGCATAAAAGATATGCATTGGTCGCAGGTGGAAGCTTATGTGAAGGAAGACGACCGTTGCGTCATACCGATTGGCTCGGTTGAACAGCATGCCTATTTGAGTCTCGCGACAGACATGATCCTGGCCGAGCGCGTATCAGTCGAAGCAGCCGAGCCGACGGGTGTCCCGGTTTTCCCATGCCTGCCCTTTGGCATGGCATCCGGCTTTGCCGACTATCCGGGCACGATCTCGCTAAGATTGCTTACCTATATTCATGTAATTGAAGATATTCTGAACAGCGTCTATCACCATGGCTTCCGCCGCATCCTGATCGTGAATGGTCATGGCGGAAACTCGCCTATCGCGCCGCTTCTGTCTGAATGGATGAACAGCCATCGTGATGCATCGGTGAAGCTTCACGACTGGTGGCGTGCGCCGAAAACCATGGGCAAGGTTCTGGAAATCGATCCGGCCGCCAGTCATGCAAGCTGGATGGAGAATTTCCCATGGACGCGTCTTGCCGGCGCGCCAGTTCCGGATTTTCAGAAGCCGCGGATCGACTTTGCCGCGACGGCGCGCGTGGATGCGGGGCGCAAGCGCGAACGCATTGCCGAGGGCAATTATCACGGCGTTTTCCAGCGCTCGGATGAAGACATGATGGAGATCTGGAAAGTGGCGGTCGAAGAGACCCGCCATGAAATCGAACACGACTGGCATTAACCCAAGAGGCACTCCGGGAGGCACTGTTGGCAGTATTCATCCTACGCAGGTTGGGACAGGCATTCATGGTGCTTGTCGTCATGTCCATCCTTGTCTTTGTTGGCGTCTATGTGATCGGCAATCCGGTTGATGTACTGATCTCTCCTGATGCAACGCAGGAAATCCGCCAGCGCGTGATTGAGGAATATGGGCTCAATCAACCGCTCTGGAAGCAATATGCCGATTTTGTCGTCAATACGCTGCATGGAGATTTTGGCCGTTCCTTTGTTTACAACATGCCGGTCAGCGAACTGATCAAGCAGCGCCTGCCGGCCACGCTTGAGCTGGCGGTGATTGCGGTTCTGTTTGCCTCCATGGTCGGTATTCCTCTGGGGATCTATGCGGGCTACCGGCCGGACGGTTTTCTTTCCAGGCTGATCATGGCGGGCTCCATTCTTGGTTTTTCCGTGCCGACCTTCTGGATCGGGCTGATGCTGATCATGGTTTTTGCCGTGCAGCTTGGCTGGTTGCCGGCGGGTGGTCGAGGTCAGACGCGCGATCTCTTTGGCATTCCCTTCTCATTCCTCACCTGGGATGGCTGGAAACATCTGTTTCTGCCGGTGCTCAATCTGGCGCTGTTCAAGATGGCGATGATGTGCCGGCTTGCGGCCGCCGGCACGCGCGAAATCATGACCACCGACACGATCAAGTTTGCCCGCGCGGCAGGCATTCAGGAGCGCACGATTCTGCATCGGCATGTGCTCAAGCTCATCTCGATACCGCTTGTGACGGTGTTCGGGCTGGAGCTTGGCTCGACGCTTGCCTTCGCACTGGTGACGGAAACCATTTTCAACTGGCCGGGCCTGGGCAAGCTGATCGTTGATTCCATTGCCTCGCTCGATCGTCCGGTGATGGTGGCCTATCTCATGATGGTGTCGGTTCTGTTCGTCGTCATAAACCTTTGTGTTGATCTGACCTATGCCGGGCTTGATCCGCGCTTGCGTCATAAGGGTTGATAGGAGGCTCACATGGCATCCAGCCAAAAGAGTGCTGCGCCGGTTGCAACATCACCCGTGATGGAATTCTGGCGCGCTTTTGCCAAGAACAAGGTGGCGGTTGTTGCCTTCGCCGTGGTGGTGATCATTGCCCTTTTGGCAATCTTTGCTCCATGGATCACGCCGCAGGATCCTTATGACCTGAAATCGCTGGTGCTGCGCGATGCACGTCGGCCGCCGGGCTATGTTGGCGCCAATGGTCTGCATTATCTTCTGGGCTCTGACAGTCAGGGACGCGATCTGCTGTCTGCGATCATCTATGGCCTGCGCATTTCACTGGAAATGGGGCTGATCGCAGGCGCGATTGCCTTTACGCTGGGAGCAGTGGTTGGCTGTTTTGCGGCCTATATCGGCGGGCGTTTTGAAACCTTCATCATGCGCCTTGTCGATGTGCAGCTCTCATTTCCGGCCATCCTGCTTGCCTTTGTCGTGGCGGCTGTATTGGGGCAGGGCAAATGGCAGCTCATTCTTGCGCTGGTCTTTGCGCAATATGCCTATTTTGTCCGCACCGCTCACGGTGCGGCTTCAGCCGAACGGCAAAAGGATTATGTCCAGGCCGCCCTTTCCATTCCGATCAGCGGCTGGCAGATCGTCACGCGCCATATCCTGCCAAACTCCCTGCCACCGCTCATTGTTGTGGCGACCGTGCAGATCGCATCGGCAATCTCGCTTGAGGCAACGCTTTCCTTCCTGGGGGTAGGCCTGCCACCGACCGAGCCTTCGCTTGGCATGCTGATTGCAAACGGTTTTCAGTATCTTCTCTCCGGCCGCTACTGGATTTCCATCTATCCTGGTATCGCGCTCATCATTCTGATCATGGCCATCAATCTGATGGGTGATCAGATCAGGGACATCTTGAATCCGAGGTTGCGCAAATGACAGCTCTTCTTCAGGTCAAAAACCTGCGAACCTGGTTCGAGACCGACCGGGGTACGGTGAAATCGGTCGATGGCATCTCGTTTGAGGTGAAAAAGGGCGAGATCATGGGGCTTGTCGGCGAATCCGGTTCGGGCAAGTCCATCACAGGTTTTTCCCTGATCGGACTGATCGACAAGCCAGGCAAGATACAGCCGGGCAGTTCGATCCGCTTTGAGGGGCGCGAACTTGTCGACCTGTCGGAAACCGAGTTGCGCTCAATCCGCGGCCGTGAAATTGCCATGGTGTTTCAGGATCCGATGATGACCCTCAATCCCGTCCTGAAAATCATCGATCAGATCGCCATGGCAATCCGCGCGCATGAAAAAGTGTCAGATGCCGAGGTGCGCCGCCGGGCCATTGAAGCGCTGGCGATGGTGCGTATTGTCGATCCGGAGAAGAAGGTTGATCAATATCCGCATCAGTTTTCCGGCGGGATGCGTCAGCGTGTGGCCATCGCCATTGCCCTGTTGCACAAGCCAAAGCTGGTGATCGCCGATGAGCCAACCACGGCGCTGGACGTATCGGTTTCGGCGGAAATCCTGAAGGAAATGAAGGCGCTGGTGGCAGAGCTTGGTATTTCCATGATCTGGATCAGCCATGATCTGGCAACCGTTGCCTCCATTTCGCAAAAGATTGCCGTGATGCGTCTGGGCAAGATTGTGGAAATGGGGTCGGTCGCTGAAGTGCTTGGCGCGCCAAAACATCCCTATACGCAAGGGCTGCTTGATGCACTGCCAGCGCGCAAGAAGCCCGGCGAGTTGCTGACATCAAGCGTAACCGAAAACAGTGGTCCGCTTGTGATCGAGGGTCTTGAGGCTGGAAAGTCGGGTGCGCCAAATCCGCATTTCGTCAAGGTGCAGGACGTCGACATGATTTACCGGCGTCCTGTTGGTGCCATGGAGCGCTTTGCCCGGCGTCTTGGGCTTGCAAAGCCGCCACAATCGGTTCATGCGGTGAAATCTGCCAGTTTCACCATAGCGCGCGGTGAGGTGCTGGGTCTCGTAGGCGAATCCGGCTCAGGCAAGTCAACGATCGGCCGGATCATCTGCGGCATTGACAGTCCGACCTCCGGTGCGGTGCTGATTGATGGGGCAAGGATACGGGAGAATGACCGCAAGATCGGCACGTCTGTGCAGATGATCTTCCAGGATCCCTTCGCCTCGCTCAATCCGCGGCGGACCATTTTTCAGGCGGTGGCCGAAGGGCCGATTGCACATGGCCTGTGCAGCAAGAGCAATGCACGTGACTATGTCAATCGCTGGCTGCGTGCGGTTGCCTTCGATCCGGACCTGAGCGACCGCTATCCGCATCAGTTTTCCGGCGGGCAGCGCCAGCGTGTGGCGATTGCTCGCGCCCTTGCCATGCAGCCGGAACTCATTGTCTGTGATGAGCCGGTCGCCTCGCTTGACGTCTCGATTCAGGCGCAGGTCATCAATCTGCTGCTGACGCTGAAAAACAGCCTTGATCTGACATTGCTTTTCATCAGCCACGATTTGTCGGTGGTCCGCCATCTCTGTGACCGGGTGATCGTGATGCATCATGGCAAGATTGTCGAGGAAGGGGCAGTCGCAGAGATATTTGAACATCCAAAGCAGAACTATACCGCAATGCTGCTTGATGCGATCCCGAAACTTGCCTGGTAGCGCTGCATTTCAGCCTTCTGTCAAGCAGTGAAAAGTTGCAGCACGCGTGGCTGTCAGAAAATATGGGCTGAAAGCTGCCGGTGTCCCGCAGTTTTCAGCCTTTTGCGCGTGACTGTTTCAGCTTTCACACCCGCAAGTGCAGGACGCGGGGGAAATCGTCCCATGATCAACCATGAGCAGATTTCGTATTGCGCATTTGCCTGTGTCCATTTGTGCGGATAGTCTATCGCCCTTGAAAATAAGAACAAATTTCCAATACCCGCTAATTTAGAATTTAAAACGATTAAAATTTATGTTTTTGCTGCAAGTCTGTGATTGACAGGGGCAGATTTTTACACCCTATCTTTTGGTTGTGATTAAGTGGTAACGGGTTGCATTTCAAATAGACAACGTTGTCAATTTGATGTAGCCAACATCTCCGCAAGGCCTTGGTCTGTTGGGTGTGGCCCGGTGGAACATGGTTCAGCTGGCTTATGAGGAGGATAGGCTGGGATCGGAAAGGGGGTAGCAATCGTGTGTTGTGAAAGAATCCAATCGGGATATTATCATGGTGCACGGTTGTTCAAAAATAATGAGCCGATCAAAGATCATAATGCTCTGTAATGATGATCAAATATCTGAATAGGCGGCAATATATTGCCGTTGTATATCAAATATGACGATGCTGAATCGTGAGAAGAAGCATCTAAAACCGCAGCAGTAATATTCTCAGGGAGGGAATTATGCATCATCTCTTTAAGCGATTTCTTCTTGCAACCTCGGTTGCAGGGTTGGCTGTTCTGACGCTGCAGGGTGCGAATGCACAAGACAAGCAGAATGTGGAAGTCCTCCACTGGTGGACAGCTGGTGGTGAAGCTGCTGCCCTCGATGTCCTGAAGCAGGATCTTGAGAAAAAGGGTGTGACCTGGACGGATATGCCGGTTGCCGGTGGCGCTGGTAATGAGGCAATGACGGTGCTGCGTGCACGTGTGACGGCCGGAAACCCGCCAACGGCAGTGCAGATGCTTGGTTTTGATGCCCGCGACTGGGCAGAACAGGGCTCGCTTGGCAATCTCGATGAAATTGCTGAGAAGGAAGGCTGGGACAAGGTGATCCCTGAGTCTCTGCAGGAATTCGCCAAATATGATGGTCACTGGATTGGCGCGCCGGTGAATATCCATACCACCAACTGGATGTGGATCAACAAGGCTGCCCTCGACAAGGCAGGCGGCAAGGTTCCGACCAATTGGGACGAGCTCATTGAAATGCTCGACAAGTTCAAGGAACAGGGTATTACGCCGATCGCTCATGGCGGCCAGCCTTGGCAGGATGCCACCGTGTTTGAAGCCATCGTGCTGTCCGAGGGGCCGGAATTCTACAAGAAGGCCATGATTGATCTTGATCCGGAAACGCTGGGCAGCGATCAGATGAAGGGTGTCTTCGACAAGCTGGCGAAGCTGCGCACCTATGTCGATGACAATTTCTCGGGTCGTGACTGGAATCTGGCCTCTGCCATGGTGATTGAAGACAAGGCGGGCGTCCAGTTCATGGGTGACTGGGCAAAGGGTGAGTTCCTGAAGGCTGGCAAGAAGCCGGGCGTGGATTTCGTTTGCGTCCGTTATCCGGGAACGCAGGGTTCGGTCACCTTCAATTCCGACCTTTTTGCCATGTTCAAGGTGGATGAAGCCAAGGTTCCAGCCCAAATGGAGATGGCTTCCGCGATTGAAAGCCCGTCTTTCCAGTCGGCCTTCAATGTGGTGAAGGGATCGGCGCCGGCACGCACCGATGTGTCGGATGCTGCCTTTGACGATTGCGGCAAGAAGGCTATTGCCGATGTAAAGGAGGCAAGCTCTGCCAACAAGATGTTTGGTTCCATGGCGCATGGCTATGCGGCGCCGGCAGCCGTCAAGAATGCGGTTTTCGATGTCGTGACCAAGCATTTCAATGGCCAGATATCGTCTGAAGATGCTGCCAAGGAACTTGCAGCAGCCGTTGAAGCTGCAAAGTAAGATGAAATGTCGCCCGGATTATTCCTTGATCCGGGCGATTTTTCATGCGCTGGCGATTTGAGAAGCGCATCACAATCAATCGCAGGATGCGCCTGGTATGAGTGCGCATATGGATGCGCTTGATAACCGATAGGTAGGCGATTATGCAGCGAAACAGCCGAATACAGGATTGGATCCCAAAGCTTGTGCTTGGCCCAAGCGTCTTGATCATACTGATCTTTGTTTACGGATTCATCATTTACACCGGGGTTCTGTCCTTAACCAACAGCCGTATGCTGCCATCCTATGGTTTCGTCGGTTTGCAGAACTATGCAAAGCTGTGGGCTTTGCCGCATTGGTGGCGGGCAATAACCAATCTGGCTATTTTCGCGTCGCTCTACATTGTCATCTGCACCATCATTGGCCTGTTTCTGGCGATCCTGCTTGACCAGAAAATTCGTGGCGAGGGATTCCTGCGGCCGATCTACCTCTATCCGATGGCACTTTCCTTCATTGTGACGGGTACGGCCTGGAAATGGTTTCTGGATCCGGGCATTGGTCTGGAAAACACCATGCATCTCTGGGGCTGGGAAAGTTTTTCCTTCACCTGGATCAAGGACAATACCATGGCAATCTACTGTCTTGTGATTGCTGCGGTCTGGCAATCATCCGGCTTTGTCATGGCCATGTTCCTCGCGGGTCTTCGTGGCGTTGACACGGAAATCATCAAGGCTGCCCAGATCGATGGCGCCTCGACGGGTCTCATCTATCGTCGCATCATCATTCCGCTGATGCGCCCGGTCTTTCTGTCGGCTTTTGTGGTGCTCGCCCATCTTGCCATCAAGGCCTATGACCTTGTGGTTGCCCTGACGGGTGGTGGTCCTGGCCAGGCGACGGAACTGCCGGCGACCTTCATGTATTCCTACACTTTTGCGCGTAATCAGATGGGCATTGGTGCGTCTTCGGCCATCATCATGCTGGTCATGATCTTCTCGATCATCATTCCTTATCTTTATTCGGAAATCCGCGGAGGTTCGCGTTCATGAGTGCTGAAGCGATTGCCCGTTCCCATGACAATCCGATCAATAATGGCCGACTGACGCGCGCGCTGATCTATCTGGCGCTGATCCTGTTTGCCGTCTATTTCCTGTTGCCGCTCTATGTGATGGTGGTCAATTCGCTGAAGCCACTGGAGGAAATCCGCCAGGGTGGCATGCTGAACCTTCCGAAACAGTGGACGATCGAGCCCTGGCTGTCGGCATGGTCGACGGCGCAGATTGGCGTGCAGCCTACCGGCCTGAAGCCATTCTTCATCAATTCACTGCTGATCGTGGTACCGGCAGTGGCGATCTCCACCATTGTCGGTGCGATCAACGGTTATGTCCTGACCAAGTGGCGGTTCCGCGGTTCGAACATTTTCTTTGGCCTGCTGCTGTTGTCCTGCTTCATTCCATTCCAGATCGTGCTGATCCCGATGGCGCGCATGCTGGGTATTCTGGGGCTGGCCGGTTCGATAACGGGGTTGGTCTTCGTTCACATCATCTATGGGCTGGGTTTCACCACACTCTATTTCCGCAACTATTATGAAGCCTTTCCGAACGAGCTTGTGCGTGCGGCGCAGATTGATGGCGCAAGCTTCTTCCAGATTTTCTGGCGCATTCTGCTGCCGTCTTCAGGGCCGATCATCGTTGTTTCGGTGATCTGGCAGTTCACCAATATCTGGAACGACTTCCTGTTCGGCGTGTCCTTTTCCGGGGCGAATTCAATGCCGGTAACGGTTGCGCTGAACAATCTGGTTTCGTCATCAACCGGCGTCAAGGAATATAATGTTCACTTCGCTGCCGCCATTCTGGCCGCCTTGCCGACACTCATCGTGTACATCGTTTCGGGGCGATATTTCGTGCGTGGCCTGATGTCTGGTGCCGTAAAGGGATAAAGCAATGTCATTTCTGAAGATTTCCAATCTCCATAAGGCCTATGGCACGGTCGAGATTCTGAAGAACATCAATATCGAGATCGAACAGGGTGGCTTTCTGGTGCTGGTCGGGCCGTCCGGTTGCGGCAAGTCCACACTGCTCAACACCATTGCCGGTCTGGAGCCGATTACGTCGGGCGACATTTCGATCAATGGCCGTTCGGTCGTCGATCTGCCACCATCGCAACGTGACATTGCCATGGTGTTCCAGTCCTATGCGCTTTATCCCAACATGACGGTGGCTGGAAATATTGCCTTCGGCATGGAAATTCGCGGCGTGCCAAAAGCGGAACGCGATGCTGCCATCAAGCAGGTGGCAGAAATGCTCAAGATTGATCATTTGCTTGACCGCAAGCCAAGCCAGCTTTCAGGTGGCCAACGCCAGCGTGTCGCCATGGGTCGTGCGCTTGTGCGCAACCCGCAGGTTTTCCTGTTCGACGAACCCCTGTCAAACCTTGATGCCAAGCTGCGCGTGGACATGCGCACTGAAATCAAGCGCCTGCATGACCGGATGAAGACAACCATTGTCTATGTGACACATGACCAGATCGAGGCCATGACACTGGCGACCAAGATCGCTGTGCTGAAGGATGGCGTCCTGCAGCAGTTCGGCACGCCAGCGGAAATCTACAACAATCCTACAAACATGTTTGTGGCAGACTTCATGGGCTCGCCTGCCATGAATCTGCTGACTGTCCGCGTTGAAAAGGAGGGTTCATCGCCTGTCATTTCGCTTGAGCGCACAGACAGGGAACCTTTGAAACTTGCACTCAAGGTCACGCCGCGCGATCTGGACAAATATATCGGCAAGGAAATCGTCTTCGGCATTCGCCCGGAAGCGTTGACCGATCCGGAAGGTGCCGATCGCAATGCCCATTGTCTGGTTGAAGGCGATTGCATGATTGATGTGGTTGAACCTGCCGGTTCCGATACATTCGCAATCACCCGGCTTGGCGGAAAGCACATTGTGGCGCGTCTGCGTGCAGACGCATCGATTGATGCAGGTGCGCCGGCACGACTGGCCTTCAATCTCGACAAGGCTGTCTTCTTTGACCCGACAAGTCAGGAAAGAATCCGCTGACACCGCCTTCCCGGGGCATTATCTGATCCAGTCAATCAGACCCGCCGCAAATGGTTCTGCCAGATTGCTGCGGGTCTTTTATTCGTCTGCAATGTTACTTTTTTCTAATAAAATGTTGCATGGAGCATATTGGCCTTTGCGGGCCTTGAATTGTTGCAACGCAATTATTGCTCATAATATAGTAAACAAAATTAGATATATGTTATCTGCTTGGCACTGCAAGGAAGACGAATCGTCATTGCGGCTGTCGTGCCGGCCCTTGCTGGGGAGCTGAATAAATGAATGCCGGGGGTGAAATGGGGGCAGATCTTGCTCTGCAGGACGGGCGTGCGCGAACAGGCGTTTCTCTTGCGATCATCATTGCGACAGCATCCGTTTTTGGCCTGACCTATAGTCTGACAGCGCCGCTTGTTGCCCAGCTTCTGATTGAAAGCGGCATGACCGAGACATTGGTGGGTGCCAATGCCGCCATGCATGCGGTTGGCGTGCTGATGATTGCGCCATTCCTGTCGCAATTATCCATCCGTTATCAGCCGAAGCGTCTCATCGTTGTAGCCCTGCTGATGTCGGGCATCTGCCTTTTTGCGTTTCCGTGGATGCCAAGCGTCTGGCTGTGGTTTCCGCTGCGTCTGATCCTTGGCGTTGCGGCGGAAATTCTGTTCGTCCTGACCGAGACCTGGGCGAGCGAACTCAGCACGGACAGCAATCGTGGCCGCGTCATGGCAACCTATACGGCTTCGCTGTCGCTTGGCTTTGCGGGTGGGCCACTGATCCTGTCCTATACCGGCTTTGACGGGCTTTTGCCCTTTGCTGTGGGCACGATCATTGCAATGGCGGCCTTGCTTGTCATCAATATGCCGGGCTTGCGCCAACCTGCCATGGTCAGCCACGGCCATTCCAATATTTTGCGCATGATGCGTCTTTCGCCCATCGCGATGGGCACGACGGCGCTCAATTCCGCGATTGAAACGGCGGGGCTGTCCTTCCTTGGCATCTATGCCGTGCGTCTCGGCTGGAGTGAAACGGATGGTGCGCAGCTCATCACGGTTTTGATGATTGGTGCAATCATTCTGCAGCTGCCGATCGGCTGGCTTGCGGACAAGGTCAACCGCATTGGGCTGATGATCGGGCTAACGGCACTGTCGGCGATTTCCGCCTTCCTGTGGCCGCTGATGTTGACAGTTGAATGGCTGGCTTATCCCGCACTTTTCATCTGGGGTGGTTTGTTTGTCGGCATTTACACGACCATGCTGGCAATCATCGGATCCCAGTTCCGGGGCGCCGATCTTGTCAATATTTATGCAGCCATGGGGCTTTTGTGGGGGGCTGGTGCATTGTTTGGCCCGACACTTGCCGGCGGCTTCCTGGATGTGCTGCCCCATGGTCTTCCCATCTTTGTTGGCCTGACCTGCACCCTGTTCCTGATCTTCGTATTCTACGTCAAAAAGAGCGCGATCCGCGCGCCTGAGGCGAACCAATCATGATACAGATCATCCTCCTTTTGCTTGGACGTGAAATCATCCAGCGCAATTGGCGCATGCTTTTGGCGGTAAGCATTGTCTGGATATTGGCTGGCGCCTTCATTGTCGTTGATGCGCTGGATGGTGTCACCCTGATCCCGTCGCGTTTCTTTGGCTATCTGCTGCTGCCCGAGGCGGTCGTGAGTTTCATTGCCGCGTTTGGCCGACAGGGCACGGCCCGTCGCATGCGCTTTCTGCAAAGTGCCGCCTTGTTCACGGTTGCCCTGCTCATTCTGAGTGCCCGTCCGGCCAGCAATTTCATTCTCGCCATGCTGCTTGGTCTTTGCTTCCTGGTTGATGGTGGCATTCGCATTGGTAGCGCATGGGTCGTGCGTTATCCGCGTTGGAAATGGGGCCTTGCCGGAGGCATTGGGGAAGTTCTGCTTGCCATTGCCACATTGCAGCCTTGGCCGACCTGGTATGCCGGCACAGTTGGAAGCAATGTTGGTGCCGTCATGATCCTGACGGGCGCTGGCCTGTTGATGATCGCGATGAGAATCCGCAGACTGCATGAGGGCGCCTCCTTCAGCAGTCTTCTGAGCCGCAATCCATTCTGGCACTATGGCGGCAAGCTGCGCGATGATGGTGAAACGCACACCAATGAAGTCATCGTCCATGTCTGGACGCCAACCGGAACGGCCATGACGCCCCTGCGGCGGCGCGCCATTGAACGCTATATCGCGGCAGTGGATGCCAATGGCGTCATCTCGACGGGGCATGCGGCGCTGCAGATGGGCGACGATCTTTATATCAGCCATTATCCTGCTACTGAAATTGACCGGTCGCCGGAAGATTTTGCCCGTACCCTGCGGGCTACGGCAGACAATGATGTACCAGGGCGTTTTCTGACAAGCTATGAGGAGGAAGCCGCAGAATGGTGCCCTTCGACCGTGCAGGTTGTCATAACCAATATTGACGCCAAACGGTTGAGGACTTTCTGGGAGAATTACCGGGCGGACAATACCTATAACCTCACCAACCGCAATTGCTCCAGTGCAGTGGCCAATGCACTTGATGCGGCAGTTGAGGGTGTTTACGGCAAAAGACATCGCAGGCCAATCATTGCGGCGCTTAGAGCAATCCTGCATCCGGAATTATGGGCTGCGGCCCTGATGCGTCAGCGTGCGGAAACCATGGCCTGGACACCCGGTCTGGTGCTGGACTATGCGCGTGCCCTGTCTGCCATTGTCGACCCGCCAACCATGTTCTGGGATTTCAGACGGTTCCGGCTTTTCAAGAAATATGCCGGAGTATCCAACCAGAACCAGGCTTGAGCTATCCACGGCATCGGCCTCCGATGCCGCACGTCGTTCATGGGGTTGCCGGTGCGAGGTTTTTCTCGCGCGGCTGCGGATCAGGAACGATAAGGGCTGCCTTTCTGATTTCCTCAAACGGGCGATCAGAGCCGATGATCAGGCCGTGGTCATAAAGAAATTCAGGCAGGTAACCGGACAATACGATCCGGTAGTCGAAGGGAAAGTCTGGTACGAGTGTGCGCACCAGATTGAAGACGACCGTGGTGCAATTGGCTGTCATTGTATTGTAGAAGGCGGGCTTTCCTGCCAGTGCATTGGCCGCGTCGGCATAGCGCAGCAGCATCGCGCGCAACAATCTTGGACTCGCCTTGATCGGGTAACGATAAACCCGTTCATTGCGGATATTGGTGCGCACGAAGACGATATCGCGTTCTTCTGCTGCAATCAGTGCCAGCTCATAGCTTCTGAAAAAGCCACCAATGGGCGAATAGACCTGCCCCTTTTTCTTGCGGATTTCAGCGGAAAATACCAGCCGTCTTCCATCCTTGAAGCCAAAGGAAACCAGGGTGTGGGCAATTGCGGGATGCGTCCAGTAAGACATCAGCACATCAACCGAGCGAATGGAATCCAGCCGGTAGGTCTCGGATTTCCAATTGGCAATGACCTCGCTTTCTGATTTCCAGGTAAAATCGCGGATATTATGAAAGGTAATTTCCCGATGGTCATACTCGGCCGTCACAGTATGCTGGACATCCGCGGCCCAGTCGTGATCGAGCGACGGCTTCATGAAAAGCCACCATGCCATGATGAACGCAATCATGCCGATAAACACGACATGGGCAGGCCATAACGATGCTTCGGATGGCAGGTAAAATAAAAGGACACTAAAATAGGCAATGGTGACGGCTGCAATGATGGCAATCGTCAGATATTTTCCTGACCTGCGGACTGGCAGGCTGAACCAGACCGCCATTGCACACCACGACGCAAAGCCAAGGCAGGCAAGCATCCAGATAATCAAGAGGATTTCACGAAACATTTAATAATCCGGATGATGAACGGGCATTTGTTGACAATACAACTGCTGCAATAGCAGGAGTGAATATTAATGTATATTCTCTAAAATTGCGTATCCGCATGGAATTCTGTGGTATCGTTCCAATGGAACCTATGATAGATCTTGTCTGTCAATAATTTATGGCACGTCCTGCCAATCCTGTCGAAAATGCCAGCAGACATGACAAAAAATCGGCTTAAAACAAGGCCAGACACGTAGAATCTGCGTGTATTGTAATTTTTTGTGTGCTTTGCAATGCCATTGCTGGTCAATCATGGATGATAGACGCTAAAGACAGTCACCCACTTGCCTTGATTCAGATAAAAATTTGCTTGAAGCTAATATGAGCAGTCGCCAAACAGGCAGCATGGGTGGCTGTCACGCATGAGGCTATGCGGGAAGCGGAAGCGAAGGAAGGTTTGCTTTTGAATAATATGGAACGCGCGATCAGAAACGCTCTGGCCAAGGCGGATGCCTATAGTCCGGCTGCACGGCGCCGGGTCTACGAGGCCGCATGGGCCGCGCAGGAGCGTGCGCTGGAGGTGAGCACTGCGCTGACGGATGAGCAGAAAGAAAGCCGCCGTTCCAGGCTGAAAGCGGCCATTCGTGTGATCGAACAGGAATACACTGCACATTCGACAAGCAGGCCAGAGCCTGAACTGTCTACTCCGGTGGAACAGGATCCGGTTCCTGGCAATGCGCAGGATACAGCAATTCCATCGCTTGATGCGGCTGATATCAGAACCAATGCCAGGGCAAGTCGCCGCGCAAGGGCAAGGGATGACAGGCCGGAGAAAGCGACAGGCAAGCAGCGTCATTCAGCCTTCTTCAGGCTTGGCCTGTCGGTTCTGGTTCTCCTGATTGCCGGTCTGATTGGTTATTCGCTTTATAACAGCTTCAGCGATTTGAGCCGGCAACCGGCGCCTGGCCTTTTGACACAGGAAATGAGTCATGCGCCATTGAAGCAGGGCGAAGAGCCTGACGACATACAATGGGTGACGATCTTTACACCATCAAACGCCACGAAAATGTCGCTGAAGGGACGTGCGACCGCGGAGATAAAATCCGATGGCCTGCATTCTTATGTGCGCGTCCAGTCGCCCGGCAAAGCGGACAGTGTCTCATTTGCCATTGGCGAGGGCATTCTCGACCGGATCGCCGGCAAGAAGGCCACGTTTGATATTATCGCGCGCGCAGATGATGGCAGCGATACCCAAATGGCGGTCGAGTGTGATCTTGCTGGCCTCGGCGACTGCGGACGCAGGCGCTATGATGTTGGCAGCGCCGTCAGCGATTACCTGTTCGATCTGGACTTGCCACAGGGCAAACGCGCAGGAAGGGCCGGATCCATCACCATCAATTCGGATTTCAATGGCAGCGGCAAGCCGGTCAATATTCTTGGCATCCGGGTCTCGGTGAGCGAACAGTAAACTTGTCTTCATGCATTTTTCATCTTGCATGAGAACAAATGTGAACAAACACCTTGCGCGGCACCGGAACCGCGCTAAATTGAGGGCGTGACGCTCAATCTTTCCACCACCGCCAACACAGGCGCAGGCTTTTTCTTGCCAGACCGTTTTCTCAAATGGTTTACCGGAAAGGGCTGGACGCCGCGCGCGCATCAGCTGGAGCTTCTGGCCCGCTCGGAAGCCAGGGAATCGACCCTGCTCATTGCGCCCACGGGAGCGGGCAAGACTTTGGCTGGCTTTCTGCCTGCTCTGGTTGATCTTGAGCGGCGCGGCCGCAAGAAGGCAGGTGAAACACGGCGCGGCATTCATACGCTCTATATTTCACCGCTCAAGGCACTTGCCGTTGATATTCATCGCAATCTGTCTGTGCCGGTGACGGAGATGGGGCTTGATATTGTCATCGAAACCCGCACCGGCGACACGCCTGCACACAAACGCCAGCGGCAGAAACTGGCACCGCCTGACATATTGCTGACAACGCCGGAACAACTGGCACTTCTGATTGCTTCTAGGGGAGCGGCCACCTTTTTTCGCAACCTGCGTTATGTCGTGCTGGATGAGCTGCATTCGCTGGTGATTTCCAAGCGTGGCCATCTTCTGGCGCTGGGCCTGGCACGTCTGCGCCGTCTGCAGCCAAAGCTGCAAACAATTGGCCTTTCTGCCACGGTGGCGGAACCTGATGAATTGCGCCGCTGGCTGGTGGCACAGGATGGCACCGATGCAAAGGCCGGTCTGGTGACGGTTGAAGGCGGGGCAAAGCCGGAAATCACCATTCTTGAGACGGAACAACGGGTACCTTGGGCTGGGCATTCATCGCTCTATGCCATTCATGACATTTATGAAGCGATCAAAGCGCATCGCACCACACTTTTGTTCGTCAATACGCGCAACCAGGCTGAAATGCTGTTTCAGGAACTCTGGCGCATCAATGACGATACATTGCCGATTGCGCTGCATCATGGCTCGCTTGATGTCAGCCAGCGACGCAAGGTTGAACAGGCCATGGCGGTGAATGCCCTGCGTGCCATTGTTGCCACCTCCACGCTGGATCTTGGCATTGACTGGGGTGATGTCGATCTTGTCATTCATGTCGGCGCGCCAAAGGGCGCGAGCCGTCTGGCGCAGCGCATTGGCCGCGCCAATCACCGCATGGATGAGCCAAGCCGGGCCATTCTTGTTCCGGCCAATCGCTTTGAAGTCATGGAATGCCGCGCTGCGCTTGATGCCAATTATCTTGGCGCACAGGATACGCCGCCGCTGGTTGAAGGGGCGCTTGATGTGCTGGCGCAGCATGTTCTGGGCATGGCCTGTGCCGAGCCATTCAATGCCGATCAGCTTTTTGATGAGGTGCGCAGTGCCGCTCCTTATGCGCGTCTTTCACGCGAACGCTTTGACCGCATCATCGATTTTGTCGCAACCGGCGGATATGCGCTGAAAACCTATGAGCGTTTCGCCAAGATCCGCAAAACCGCCGATGGGACATGGCGGGTGTCCAATTCGCGCATTACCCAGCAATACAGGCTCAATATCGGCACCATTGTTGAAGCGCCGGAACTGAATGTCAGGCTCACGCGAGGCGGCAAAGGTGCCAATGCGCGTGGCGGGCGCATTCTTGGGCGCATTGAGGAATATTTCCTCGAAACCCTGTCCGCGGGCGACACATTCCTGTTTGCCGGCAAGGTGCTGCGTTTCGAGGGCATTCGCGAGAATGAATGCATTGCCTCCGATGCGGCCGGACAGGACGCCCGGATTCCGGTCTATGCCGGAGGTAAGTTTCCGCTTTCCACCTATCTTGCGGCGGAGGTGCGTGCCATGCTGGCAGATCGCTCCCGCTGGAAATTCCTGCCCGATCAGGTGCAGGAATGGCTTGAGTTGCAGGCGGTAAAATCTGTTCTGCCGCACATGGACGCATTACTGATCGAAACCTTCCCGCGTCACAGCCGCTATTATATGGTTGCCTATCCGTTTGAGGGTAGGCTTGCGCATCAGACGCTTGGCATGTTGCTGACGCGACGGCTGGAACGGGCGGGGGCTCATCCGCTTGGCTTTGTCGCGACGGATTACTCGCTGGGGATCTGGGGACTGAAGGATATGGGGCAGATGATCCGCTCCGGCGTACTCAGTATGACACGGCTGTTTGATGAGGATATGCTGGGCGATGATCTCGAAGCCTGGCTTGATGAGAGTTATCTGCTAAAGCGCACGTTTCGCAATTGCGCGGTGATTTCCGGTCTCATCGAGCGCCGCTATCCGGGACAGGAAAAGACCGGGCGTCAGGTGACGGTCTCAACCGACCTGATCTATGATGTGTTACGCAGCCATGAGCCAGATCATATCCTGTTGCAGGCAACCCGTGCCGATGCTGCAACCGGGCTGCTGGATATCAAGCGTCTGGGCGACATGCTGGCGCGGGTGAAGGGGCATATTGTGCATAAACCGCTCGACAGGATTTCGCCATTGGCCTTGCCGGTGATGCTGGAGATCGGGCGCGAACGGGTGGCAGGCGAGGGCGACGAAATGCTTCTGGCAGAAGCTGCAGATGATCTCATACGTGAGGCCATGCAATGAAAATGGCGGTCTGGAGCAAGGGCGAACCTTATGGTCCGGCGCAGGTGGAGCTGTGCGGCATTGCCTGTCTATGTGATCCTTCGGGTGCGCTTTATCTTGATGAATTTGGCGTTCTGGTCGTCTCTGATCTGCATCTGGAAAAAGGTTCTTCCTTTGCGCGGCGTGGCCAGCTCCTGCCGCCTTATGATACGGCGGCAACGCTTGATATTCTTGGGGCAGTCATTGCGCGCTATCAGCCGAAAAGCGTGATCAGTCTGGGCGACAGTTTTCATGATCGTGCGGCAAGTGCGCGCTTGCCTGCCTTTTATGCAACGCGTCTGAAGACCATGATGGAAGGGCGGGACTGGTGCTGGATCGCCGGCAACCATGATCCTGAGCGCCCTGCCGATCTGCCGGGAGATTGGGTAGAGGAACTGGTGGTCGGATCACTGGTTTTCCGTCATGAGCCTTCGCGCAAAATGGGACAGGGTGAGATTGCCGGTCATCTGCATCCGGCGGCGCGCATTGTGCGGCATGGCCGTTCGGTGCGCCGCCCCTGTTTTGCCAGTGATGGCGAGCGGTTGATAATGCCAGCCTTTGGAGCCTATACGGGTGCACTCAATGTGCTGGATCGCGCTTTTCATGGCCTGTTCAATGAAGAAAGGCTGCGTGTCTATATGTTGGGGCAGGGCAGGATCTATCCGATTGCGCGCACTGCGCTGTATGCCGGCTAATCCTTTTTGAACAGGATACGACCAAACCAGCCGGTAAAGACAGCGAGGAAAACGGCAAACAAGCCATAAAGCAGGCTGTGCTGATGCGCAGCATTATAGATGCTTTGTTCAAGGCCAGCCTTGACGATTTCAAGATGGGCATTGGCTTCACGCACAAACATGCCATTGCGGAAGAGAAGCGCACGCGCACGATGACGGCCAACCGGAACATTGGCGGGAAGCGTCAGGGTTGCGCGAAACAGCGTGCGCGAGACAAATTCCACGCCGCCGACATTCTGGGAATAAAGCCCCTGCGCGATTTTCAGACGGCGCAGTTCATTGCCGAATTTTGGTATGTTGCCGGACAGGCTCGCGGGATCAATCGGGTTCAGATAAAAGTTCTCAACCCCGACCGCCAATTGCCGGAAGGTCTTTTCATCGCCAATGTCGCGCAGATTGCGCGTGGAGGCGAGAAGATAGGACAATGGCACGCCGACAAAGGTTTCCGATGCAGCATTGACCCAGACACCAAGATAACGTTCCTTCTCGCGCACGACGAGATCACGCGCCGGGCCTTGCAGGATGACGACAATGTCATAGCGCCCCTGACGTTGTACAAGCGGGTCGGTATTGTCGAGTGCGCCAAAGATGGTGAGATCCGTGCCGCGGAAATTGGATGTGATTGCGATTGTTTCCGTCGAAAGGCCGATTTCAATTGTTTCTTCCGGCAAGGGGCCGGCCGGGCCTGTATCCTGCGCCTGGGCGGCAGCGCCAAGGAGGCTCATGAACAATACGGAAAGGAGCAACGCGCCGCGCATGGTCACATATCCACAACTGTGACAGAGAACAGGTTGTCCGGGCGCACGAAGAGGCCGAATGCAAGGCGTAACCCCACCGCAAGCACGAGCAGGGCCAGCAAAAGGCGCAATTGTTCGCCGCGCAGTTTCTGTCCGGCGCGCGCGCCATATTGCGCTCCGACCACGCCGCCTGCCATCAGCAGGAAGGCTAGCACAATGTCGATCGACTGGTTGGTGGTGGCCTGCAGAATCGTGGTGGCGGCGGTAACGAAGGTGATTTGAAACAGCGACGTGCCGACAACCACATTGGTTGGCACATGCAGCAGATAGATCAGCGCCGGCACCATGATGAAACCGCCGCCGACACCCATGATTGACGACAGCAGACCGATAAAGAAACCAATGCCCAGGACGGGAATGATGCTGACATAGATGGTGGAGGCGCGAAAGCGCATTTTCAGCGGCAGGCGATGGATCCAGGTATGCTGACCCGGACGGCGCAAGGCGGCCGTCTTGCCGGACTTTGCCTTGCGGATGGCGCGCATGCTTTCAACCAGCATCAGGCCGCCAACCGTGCCGAGGAAGAAAACATAAAGGATCGACACGATCAGGTCGAGTTGGCCAAGCTCGCGCAGCCACGAGAAGACAAAAATACCAATCACGGAGCCGAAAAGACCGCCGATCACCAGAAATGTGCCGAGCTTGATATCAAGCGTTCGCCGCTTGAAATGGGCAAGCGCGCCGGAAACTGACGAAGCAATGACCTGATTGGCCCCCGTGGCAACGGCAATGGCGGGGGGAATGTTGTAGAAGATCAAAAGTGGCGTGATGAGAAAACCGCCGCCGACGCCAAACAGGCCGGATAAAAAGCCCACGGCTGCCCCCATGCCGAACAGGACCAGCATGTTGACCGACATCTCTGCAATGGGAAGATAAATACCCAATTTCGAACCCGGCCTTGGCGCAATATAAACACATCTTGCAAGGCGGATGCCCCACCTTGCAAGCTCTCTATCCTATCGTCTTGCGTTCTATCAATGCGGAAGTCAAACGCCGAATGAGAGTCATGCAAGCCTATCGGTTTTGAATAAACAAAATTTGCAGCATGTTGTTACAAAACAACATTTTCGCCGTTAAATCTGCCCGAATTATGGTCATGCCCAGTATCTGGGCAAATTGATCATGATTTATTGTGGCTGGCGTCTGGTGTTGCGACAGATGGATGATCAGACCATGCGGCTGGAATTTCTGTCAGATTGGCGCTTTTGCTGCGCGGCGTGGGTGTCCAATTCTGGATGGATTGGTCGATGGCAGCCCGTTGTTCCGGGGACAGGGCTTGGGCGATCATGTCGCGTTTTTCGGCGGCCTCCTTGTCGCCAGATCTGGCGGCAAGCGCGAACCACTTATAGCTTTCCTGAAAGTCGGCAGGCATGCCAAGGCCGCGTGCGGCAAGCACGCCCAGATTGTACTGGCTGTCCTTGAGGCCATATTGTGCCGCTTCCCGGAACCAGCTGATCGCCTTGGCATTGTCGGCTTCACCATGGATACCGTTTGAATATAGGACGGCCAAGTGATGCATGGCATTCACATTGCCAGCCTTGGCGGCCAGCAAATACCAGTCCTCGGCCTTGCGCGCATCCTGCTTGCCGAGAAGACCCTTGTCGTAAAGCTTGCCAAGACGGAACTGGGCAGGAGCAAAACCGCGCAGGGCTGCGATGGTATACCACTGCGCGGCCGTTTCATAATCGACCTTGCCATTGCGGCCATCAAAATAGCGGTTGCCGATTTCAGACAGGGCGCGAACATCTCCTTTGGCTGCGGCACGGCGCAGCGGCAGCGGGCCAGCCTCATCCGGCAATTGCGGAATGGGTGCCAGAGCCTTTGGCATGACGGCTGGCTCATCCGGGATGCTGGCGGTGGTCTCGCCGTCGATTTCAGGCGCATTCCTGTTCGCCATGTCCTGTATGCCAAGCTGGATGGCAGACAGGGCGGCGGCAATCAGCGTCACGGTAAACAGCAACGGCCTGGAATTCCGGCTCACAATGTCACGGATGGATCGGTTTTTTTCGGTCGCATTTTCGGGGGCAGAGGTACTTTCAGTCGCAGGCGCTTTTGCCTTGCGCTGGGCTTCCATGCGGGCGACCTGAATGAGGTCAGGCTTGCGGATTGCGGTGCGAACCGGATGTGCGCGCTCACCGCGTAGCCGTTTCATGATGGCATTGAGATTGAGAATGCCATCTGGCCCGGCCTGTCCGTTATCGGATGATGATTGTGCAGGTTCAGTCTCGGCCTGCCCGCGTCTTGGCGGGAAAGGCGCAATATTGTCATAGTGGTTTTGTCCAGCCTGTGCGTCTTTTTCTGAAGCCTTGGTCTGTTCAGCGCGAAATTCGTGAAAGGCCTTGCTGGCCTTCAACAACGTTTCTGCCGTCTTGCCCGAGTGTCTTGCCGTGGCTGCTTTGGCATTGGGGACACGAAAATACGGGATGCCGGATAATGGCTCAGGCTTTGCGGCCTGTGGAATGACCGACGCTGCATCTTCCAGTTTGGCCAGCCGTTCGCTGATGGCAGTGAGATTGCTCTGGATGCTGGCGAAAGTCTGGGCATTCTTGTGGTCTGCCTGTTCGGCAAAATGCTTGACGGCCTGTTCAGCAGCCAGCCTTGCAGCTTCGATGACCACATCGCGATTGTCGGTGATCGTCTTCTCGATGGAGGCGATCTTGTGTTCCAGTGCGGCCGTTTCGGCGGATGGCTTTGCCAGCATGTCGCCAAGGGCTGCAATCTGCAGTTCCAGCTTGCGGATGGCAGGATTGTCGACCAGCCCGGTTTCGAGTTTTTCCACCTTTTCGCAGGCGCTTTGATGGGCGGCGTAATGGGCGTCAAGTCGCTCGGTCAGTGCATGGAAACGCTGTTCGATCGCATCCTGAAACATTGCCTGCCGATTGGCAGCGCGTTTTTCGATTGTCTCCAGCTTGTTGGCAAAAACGGCAAGACGCTGCTCGATTTTGTCGAGTTCGGTAGCATCAAGCTTTTCTGCAATGCGTCCGACATAACTGGCCAGTGTTTCCAACTGGTCGGTCAGCCGGTTGATCGTCTGCCCATGAATGGCGGCATTGGTGTGCAGCATGTCAATGCGGCGGGACAGCTCGCCCAGACGCTGGAACATCGCATCCGACGACGCATGGGCAGACGGGTCTTCTTGTCCGGGTGCCGCGGCCAGATGCGTATCAATCCGCTTCAATTGCATGTCGATCGTGTGCAGCTTGGTGGTGTCATTGCTGCCTGGATCCGGTTGGCGGGTGTTTGCACGCATCTGCGAAAGACGTGCGGAAACAGGGCCATCCGTGTCGGTTTGCGCTTTCGGGGCAGACACTAGCAATGGATCGCTCAGGCGGCGCAATTGTTCGGCAATGGCTTCCAGCCCGGCAATGGCCGATTCAGAATATTTGCGTTGTGTGGTTTCCTTGAGTGGCTGGCCTGTTTCGCCTTCAAGAATGGCAATCTGGCTTTCGAGCTCTGCCAGTGTGCGGTTGATATCCTCGACGGCAGACATGGACGAACGACGCTCGCGCGTTGCATTCAATGCCGCGGCGATCATTTTGGCGTCTGATGTCGAATGCGTATCAACCATGAGAATGAACGGGCCTGTTGGAATATGGCGGCAAGCGAAGCAGCATTTGCGCGCCGATGCTGGCGCAGTATTTCGCCAAACGTGGTAAATAACGGGTTAACTTCATGTGGCTGATCAGTGAGAAAGCCGATTTTGGAAACAATCTCCGGGCTTTCGTGCAACAGGATGGAATGCATGATGGGCGAGGCTTTTCTCCCGCGCATGCGTCTGCATGGGCAAGGCATGTGGCTGCGACGATCATCCGCAGGAAATTTGCGCGAAATCCGACAGAAAAATCCAATTTTGCGCCCGCCAAGGCCGATTCCATTCTGTTCATGGCGGCGCTGTGGTGTTAAAGCGATGCCGCATAAGGACTCGGCTGTGCCTGCAAGGTTGGCGGCAGTGTCCGGACACTCGAATTGACGACGGTATTGGGTTCAAATATGTCGTAAATCGAACATCGATAAATACGCTTTTCGGATGGCGAAGTCTGGGAAGGCGTAAGCAGCTATCAATCCCCTTAGACAGGCGTGTCGTAGAATGGCTCGATTTGCACCACGCCGTGAAGCCTGGAACTCCTCAAATGACGGAACGTCTTTCTCTCGCCCGTGATCGTATCAATGTTCTTCTGCTGGAAGGCATCAGCCAGACGGCAGTCGATTATTTCAAGGCCAGTGGATATACCAATGTGACTCATCTGCCCAAGGCGCTGGACAAGGCAGAACTGATCGAGGCCATTTCTTCCGCCCATATTATCGGCATTCGTTCACGTACGCAGCTGACCGAGGAAATTTTCGAGGCCGCGCATAAGCTGATCGCCGTGGGCTGTTTTTCGGTCGGTACCAATCAGGTCGACCTGAAAGCGGCGCGCAAGCGCGGTATTCCGGTCTTCAATGCACCCTTCTCCAATACGCGCTCGGTGGCTGAACTGGTGATTGGCGAGATCGTCATGCTGATGCGCCGCATTTTTCCGCGTTCGAACAAGGCGCATCAGGGCGGATGGGACAAGACGGCAACCGGCAGTCGTGAAGTGCGCGGCAAGACGCTCGGCATTGTCGGTTATGGCAATATAGGCTCGCAGGTTGGCAATCTGGCCGAAAGCCTCGGCATGACGGTTCGCTATTACGATACGTCGGACAAGCTGCAATATGGCAATGTCAAGCCGACTTCGAGTCTGGATGAGCTGTTGAAGATTTCGGACGTGGTGTCGCTGCATGTGCCGCAGGCAAAGTCCACCAACAAGATGATCACCGAAGCAAAGCTGCGCAAGATGAAGAAGGGCGCTTTCCTCATCAACAATGCGCGTGGCTCGGTTGTGGATCTGGAGGCACTTGCAAAGGTTCTCAAGGAAGGCCATCTGGCGGGTGCGGCCATCGATGTGTTCCCGTCGGAGCCTGCTTCCAACAAGGATCCATTCGTTTCGCCGTTGCAGGGGCTGGATAATGTGATCCTCACGCCGCATATCGGTGGATCGACCGAGGAAGCGCAGGAACGCATCGGTTTGGAAGTCTCGCGCAAGCTGGTTGAATATTCTGACGTTGGTTCGACGGTTGGTGCGGTCAACTTCCCGCAGGTTCAGCTGCCCTCGACGCCAAACGGCACCCGCTTCATCCATGTGCATGAAAACCGCCCGGGCATTCTCAATAGCCTGGTCAATGTGTTCTCGACGCATAATTACAACATCGCCAGTCAGTTTCTGCAGACGGATGGCGAGATCGGTTATGTGGTGATCGAGGCAGATGGCGTGGGCGATGCCGGCGAAACGATCCTGCAGACCCTTCGCGAAATTCCAGGCACAATCCGCGCCCGCCTGCTCTATTGATTGCTGGGGTTGAAGGAAATGATGCGGCCCGCGCGATGCGGGTCGCTTTTGTCAGCGCTGGCGCTGCAATTTCTCATAGCGCTTGATCAGTCGCTCGCGTCTTAGCCGCGACAGGCGCCTGATCCAGAAAATGCCATCGAGCTGATCAATCTCATGCTGGTGGCAGATGGCAAGCAGACCTTCTGCCTCTTCTGTCTGTTCATGACCATCGAGATCCTGATAGGCAATGGTCACCTTTGCCGATCGCTCGACTTCATCCACCACGCCGGGCATGGAAACGCTGCCTTCTTCATGGCGCATGGTTTCGTTCGAAGCCGATAAAATGCGTGGATTGACATAGACCCTGCTTGCCATGCCGGGCAGTTCCAGCACGACCACGCGCTGCAATATGCCGACATGCGGCGCGGTAATGCCAATGCCGGGGGCAGCGCGCATGGTTTCCAGCAGGTCATTGGTGAGCTTGCGCAAACCGGCATCAAAGACGGTGACGGTTTCGGCAATCTGGTTCAGTCGCGGATCGGGATATTTTACGATAGGCAAAATGGTCATTGTCTTCCTGTTGCTTGCGCCGTCCTTCAGCGCATTTTTTCACCGCATGTACGCCAGCAACAAGGACAAGGCCAGACAGAATGGCAAGCACAGCCTGCAGGAAGGATGTTGCAAGCCAGATAAAAGCGGTCGAAACAGTGTCCTTGCCATGAACCGGCAAAAGGCCGACAACATATTTGTACGCAACCGCCGTATCATCAATCACGATGCCTGCCACCTTGGCGCTGCCCTTGGCGGTCTGGGCTGCATATCATCAAGGAGGCTGCGGTCATCTTTGCAAGCGTCGCAATCTCGTCCAGGAGCGCGAAGAGACCTGAAGCCACGATGCCCTTTCTGGCAAATGGAAAGCTTAGGCTGTCTTGCTGGCACGATATCGCAGCTTTTGTCTGGCTGATAACCGGGCTTGGCTCTTTTATCATCTCCCATTTTTCATGATTGCAAAGTACAATCAACGCAACGGCAGGGAATCGGTGGGGCCTGTCACGCTTATTACGAAGGTGCCTATGACGATTCAGCGCACGAGCTTTTACATATTACTTGCACTGGTTACGGTGGCTTTTTTCTGGTTGCTGGTGCCTTATTACACGGCCATTCTCTGGGCTGTGATCCTGGCAATCCTGTTTTTTCCGATACAGCGTTGGTTTGTGAGACTGTTGCGCGGGCGCAGGAACATAGCCGCCTTTCTGACTGTGCTGGTGTGTATCTGTCTTGTGATCTTGCCGGTGGCCATCCTTTCCAGTTCTCTCGTGCAGGAAGGCAGTCAGCTCTATCAAAGGCTGGCGACGCGTGAATTTGACATCAACCGCTATGTGAGCCAGATCATTTCCGCCTTGCCGCCGACACTGGAAGAGTGGCTGAAGCATTTTGAGCTTGGCGATTTTTCGCAATGGCGAACGCGTATTTCCAATTCAATCCTGCAGGCCAGCCGGTTGCTGGCCGGTCAGTTGCTGAGCATCGGGCAGAATACGCTGCAATTTTTCATTGGCATCGGCATCATGCTTTATCTACTGTTCTTCCTGTTTCGTGACGGGGAAGACCTGGGCAACACAATCAGGCGGGCCGTGCCATTAAGCGATAACTATACCCGGCAGTTTCTGGAGAAATTCACTGCTGTCATTCGCGCAACCGTCAAGGGCAATATCATTATCGCCATAGTGCAGGGAGCGATTGGCGGGGTGACCTTCTGGTTGCTTGGTATTGAAGCCGCCCTGTTGTGGGGGGTGGTGATGGCGGTCGTTTCCATGTTGCCTGCGGTCGGGGCAGCCCTTGTCTGGGCGCCTGCCGCCGCCTGGTATTTTGCCATTGGCGCGTGGTGGAAGGCCAGCATTCTGGTCTTTGTCGGTGTGCTCGTTATCGGTCTGGTGGATAATCTCCTGCGCCCGCCGCTTGTCGGCAAAAGCACGCGCATGCCCGATTATGTCGTGCTGATTTCTACCATTGGCGGCATTTCGCTGGTCGGCATCAATGGCTTTGTCATTGGCCCATTGATTGCGGCCTTGTTTATCGCCGCCTGGTCGCTTTTGACGGAAGAGCAAAGAGGATGGGACAAGCCTGAGGCTTGAGCAGGGTAATTTTCAAATCGGCATTGTGCTGGCCTGTCAATGCCCTGCTCTCCATCGCTGCGCGAAATGGCTAAATTTGTTATCCGGCGCAAATCCGTTTCAATTTCGCAACAACCGATAACCTCATTGCGAAAAAATGCGCAAACGTGAAATTAAAACTTGCCTTTCCTGAAAACTTGTACAAAAAAGTCAACAATTAATTCAGCCAAAATCTGGTCATGATTCAGACTGCCCGACCAAAGCAGGAGAGGTCAATGCAATCCGAGAAGTCACTGAAAACGCGCCATTCTGTGGTATCCGGGGCTGCCACAGCCAGCCTGGCGCTCACTTTTTCCGCCATTCCGGCAGCAGTGAATGCAGAGCCGGCTAAAGCTGATGAGAAACAGCCGGCGCAAAGTGAAGGTGATAGTGTCGTTCTCGACCAGATCGTGATCGAAGGTGCCAATTCTACTGGGAATGTCAACAGCGCGCCGATCGGCATTGCACGTCTGCCTGGAACGGTCAAGGAAACGCCGAAGATCGTCAATGTTGTTCCGCATCAGCTGATTGAGCAGCAGCAGGCGACGACGCTTGAGCAGGTTCTGCGCAATGTTCCGGGTATTACGCTTTCGACGGGTGAAGGCAATGGTGGTCAGAATGGTGACCAGTTCCGCATTCGTGGTCTGACCTCGAAGGGTGATGTTTATCTCGACGGCCTGCGTGATTTTGGTGTCTATACGCGCGACAGCTTCAATACGGAATCTGTTGAAGTCATCAAGGGTCCGTCGGGTGAAGCTTTCGGCGTTGGTAATCTCGGTGGTGTTATCAATCAGACGACCAAGCGCGCACATCTTGAAACCAGGCACAGCATTGACCAGGGCTTTGGTACGGGGCCGGCTTATCGCACGCTGATCGACTCGAATTACAAGATCAATGACACGACGGCTGTTCGTGTGAACGGCATGTTCAACAGGCAGGACGTTGCCGATCGTGATCATGTGAAGGCTGACCGCTGGGGTGGCGCAATCGATTTTGCGACCGGCATCGGCACGGATCAGGAATGGCACCTGAACTATTTCTACCTGCATGGCGACAAGACGCCGGATTATGGTGTGCCGATGCTGCAGGGCAAGGATGGCATTCTGCGTCCTCTGACGGAGTATGATATTCCGGGCATTGGCCGTTCGCAGTCTTATGTGCGCAGCACCGACCGCGACATCACCAATACCCATGTCATCACGTCGCTTTATTCAAAAGAGCTCGAAAACGGTATCACTATCAACAACGATACCCGCTTGAGCATCTATGATCGCGACTTCTCTTCCACCAATCCGGCAGCCTGCATTGATGAATGTGCGACTGCGATCCTGGGTGGTCTGAACTACAATCTCAGCTATGGTGCTCAAGGTGGTATGACCTACAAGCAGGATGGCTGGGCAATCCAGAATGTTCTCAGTGCCAAGGGTGAGTTTACCACGGGTGCGCTGCGCCATCGTGCGATGGTTGGTCTTGATGTGAATTATCAGGATGACAAGCGTTCGCTGGGTTCATGGACGGGCCGTCCAAGCAATCAGATGATCATTGATCCGCAGTACGACTATCCGGGCGCTTCTGTGAAGTACGGCGCAACCAAGCGTTCGGCCAATGCGACGGATGTCGGCGTTTTCGTCAGCGATCGCGTCTGGATCACGGATGAATTCTCCCTGCAGGGCAATCTGCGTTGGGATTATTTCCGCAGCGAGTTTGATACGACTGCAACGTCGATCAATGGTGGTACTGCGACCTCGGAAAAGATCAGCCCTGCATTCAGTGCCATCTGGGAGCCGACGCAGGATTATACCTTCTACGCATCCTTTGCGCGCACCTATCGTCCGGTTGGTACGGATATCGCCGCCGCGGTTGGTGGCGTAGGCAGCGAAGTGCCGCAGGCTGACATGATCAATCAGCCGGAACGTGCGGATACCTATGAAATCGGTGCCAAGGCAGATTTCCTTGATGGCCGTCTTGGCGCATCGATTGCGCTTTTCCGCATCAACAAGAACAATTCCTACACGATTGATCCGGTCACGGGTGATATTGTCGATGGCTTCTCGGACAATGGCCAGGGCCGTCGTGTTTCGGGTGTGGAAGTTGGCCTGTCCGGAAAGATCACCGAGAACTGGACGACCTATCTCGCCTATGCCTATCTCGATGGCAAGGTCACCTATGCCAGTGACGCGTCGTTGATCGGCAATGATGCACCGGGTGTGCCAAACCACAATGTTTCGTTGTGGACGGCTTACGAATTCCCGGAGATTGCCAATCTGCCGGGCAATATCACTGTTGGCGGCGGTATCCAGTACGCTTCAAAATATTGGTCAGATTCTGCAAACACGGCCAGAATGCCGGAAAACTTCTCGCTTGATGCCATGGTGGCATACAAGAAGGACAATTTCCGCGTCTCGCTCAATGCCTACAATCTGACCGATCATCTGAATTACAGCTCGTCGTTCAACAACAGTCGTGCTGTTCCGATGTCGGGCCGTACCTTCATGCTCAATATCGGTACGACATTCTGATCTGGACACTGTCTGCCAGCGATAGCCGGCGGTCAATGCGAGACACGCGCCCTGGTGAACAGGCGCGTGGCTCTTCAGTTCCATAAAGGCAAGAACCATGCTGATCACTGTTCCCAATGTGCTCACACGCGAAGAAGTCCTCCATTGCCGCAAGGTTCTGGAAAATTCACCCTGGGTGGATGGGCGCGTAACGGCAGGCGATCAGGCGGCAAAGAGCAAGAACAACCTGCAGATTCCGGTTGACAGTGCGGAAGCGCGTGAGCTGGGCGAGTTCATTCTGAAGGCGCTGGGACGCAATCCGATCTATAATTCGGCCGTCTTGCCGCTGTACGTCTTGCCGCCGATGTTCAATCGCTACGATGTCGGCATGACTTTCGGCGCCCATGTGGACAATTCCATCCGCGTCGTGCCCGGAACCGCTGGCATGCGCATCCGCGCTGATGTTTCCACCACGATCTTCCTCACTGATCCGGATGACTATGACGGCGGCGAACTGGTAAT
The DNA here is from genome assembly GCF_042653845.1 of Daeguia caeni. Classification (NCBI taxonomy): domain Bacteria; kingdom Pseudomonadati; phylum Pseudomonadota; class Alphaproteobacteria; order Hyphomicrobiales; family Brucellaceae; genus Daeguia; species Daeguia caeni. Next base: position 75,010 of record NZ_JBHSEL010000124.1, read on the forward strand.
TGAGGATACCTATGGCACACATTCGGTCAAACTTCCGGCAGGTGACATGGTGGTTTATCCGGCCTCAAGCCTGCACCGGGTCATGCCGGTCACGCGTGGCAGCCGCTGGGGTTCATTTTTCTGGGCGCAGTCGATGATTGCGGATGACTGGCTGCGCAGCATGCTTTACGAGCTTGATATGTCGATCATCGATATTCGCCAGAAACTTGGCGATGATGATCCGTCGGTGCTGGCGCTGGTCAATCATTACCATAATCTTCTGCGGCGGTTTGCTCAGTTATGATGACGAATGCTGGCAGCGATGAAACGATCAATATGGCATCCGCCCAAGGCGATGCCGTGATCGTTGATGCGCAGCTGGCTTTGGGACAAATGGCGCTTGACCGTGGCGACACGACTGCAGCGCTGGAGTGGTTCCGTGCGGCTGGCCGTAGTGGCGACAGGCGGGCATGGAACATGCTGGGACGCTGTGCAGAGCGCGGCTGGGGCATGGCACGTGATGCAAAAATGGCTGTGGCCTATTTCCGCCGCGCTGCCGATATGGGTGATGCCTGGGCCATGTTCAATCTGGCCGATCTTCTGGTGCGCGGTGATGGCGTCGAGCGCGATCCAGATGCGGCGCTGGCGCTTTATGTCGAGGCAGCACGTCTTGGCCATGTCAAGTCATTGAACATGATTGGCCTTCTTTATGAAGATGGTCATCTGGGGGCATCGGAGCGACATCAGGCGAGAAGCTTTTTCAAGGCCGGGGCAGAAGGCGGCGATTGCTGGGCGCAGTTCAACTATGCCCGCCATCTGATCGAAGATGGCGCCATTGCGGAGGCTCAGGTCTGGCTCGAAAAGACATTGGAGACGGGGTTTCCTGATTTCTGGCAACAGTGCGGGGCAATGCTGGCAGAGCATGCCGATCCGCGTCTGCGCGCCTATGCGGCGCGCGCACTGGCCTTGGCGCAAAGGGTATCGGCATGACAATTCCGGCTGATACTGTTTCGCTTTTTGATTATGAGCGCCGGTTTCATGAGCGAGTGGATCCGGCAATCCGCGCCTATATTGCGGGGGCCGCAGCCGATGGCATCACGCTGCGTGAAAACCGTGCTGCATTTGACCGGATCAGACTCATGCCGCGCGCGCTGGTCGATATGAGCGCAGCGTCGGCAGTAAGCACCCTGTTTGGCGAAAGGCTTGATTATCCGATCATTCTGGCGCCAACTGCCTATCACAAACTGGTACATCCGCAAGGCGAGCTCGAAACCGTGCGTGCAGCATCTCTCACCAATTGCTGGATGACGGTCAGCACGCAGGCAAGCGTTTCGCTTGAGGCGATCGCCGAGGCTTCCACGACCAAATTATGGTTCCAGCTTTACATGCAGTTGCATCGCAACGACACGTTGACGCTCATCCGCCGGGCAGAAGATGCTGGCTACAAGGCGATTGTCGTTACCATTGATGCACCTGTCAATGGCATTCGCAATGACGAACAGCGTGCAGGTTTCCGCCTGCCGGAGGGTGTTTCGGCGGTTAATCTTTCGGGCTTTGAACAGCGCAGCGCGGCGCCCGAAACGGTCGGCAGTCCGGTCTTCAAAGGCTTGCTGCAGGGCGCACCATGCTGGGATGATATTGCATGGTTGTGCGCCCAGACATCACTGCCGGTTTTGTTGAAAAGCATCGTCAACCCGGCCGATGTGGTACCTGCTCTCGGCGCGGGCGTCTCTGGTCTGATCGTTTCCAATCACGGCGGGCGTACGCTCGACACGCTGCCAGCAACAATCGATCTGTTGCCAGCCATTGTTGCGGAAGTGTCAGGCCGGGTTCCGGTTCTGGTCGACGGAGGCATCCGGCGCGGCACCGATATTGTCAAGGCGATTGCGCTGGGAGCAACGGCAGTGCTTGTCGGTCAGCCGGTTTTGCATGCGCTTGCCGTTGGTGGGCTTGCCGGGGTCGCCCATATGCTCACCATTCTTCAGACCGAGCTGGAGGCAGCCATGGCGCTTCTTGGTGCGCCGCGGCTTGCCGATCTGAAAGGCACTATCTTTGAGCGGGGAGCCATGGCTTCACGCATGCAGAATTAACAAGCTTTCTCCGTAAACGGGTTTTCCGGGGATATAAGATGAACAGGAAATGCAAGGAAGGAATGATAACCATGCTGAATATCGGCAAACACGTCGCCCGCCTGTGTGGCGCAGCCGTGATGGCGCTTTCGCTGGCAACGGTCGCATCTGCTGACGATATCACCATCAAGCACGCACAGGGCGAGACGGCAATTCCGGCGGCACCACAGAAGGTTATCGTTCTTGATCTGGCCACACTCGATAATCTTGACCGCTTCGGCGTCAAGGTCTCGGGCGTGCCAAAGCTTGCTGCATTTCCTGACTATCTGCAGAAATATCAGTCGGATGACTATGCCAAGGTCGGTACATTGTTTGAGCCGGATTATGAAGCCATCAATGCGGCTGAACCTGACCTGATCATTGTTGGCGGCCGTTCGGCAGCAAAATATCCGGAACTTGCCAAGATCGCGCCGACCATCGATCTGACGGTTCCCGCCAATGATCTTATTGGCGGGACTGTGGCCAATGTGGAAAAGATCGGCCAGATTTTTGGCAAGGAAACCGAAGCCAAGGCTGAAATTGAAAAGCTCATGGCTGATGTCGATGCACTGAAGGCAAAGACGGCCGACAAGGGCACTGGCCTTTTGATCCTCACCACCGGCGGCAAGATGAGCGCCTATGGTCCAGGCTCGCGCTTTGGTTCGCTGCATGATGCCTATGGCATGCAGCCTGCCGATCCCAATCTGAAAATCGGTCTGCATGGTCAGCCGATCAGCCCGGAATTCATCGCCAAGACCAATCCGGACTGGCTGTTCGTGATTGATCGCGACGCCGCCATTGGCCGTGATGGCAATTCGGCTAAGCAGCTTCTGGATAATGATCTTGTCAAGCAGACCAATGCTGCGAAAAACGATCAGATCGTTTACCTCAAGGCTCAGAACTGGTACCTCGTCGGCGGCGGTCTGACCGCTCTGCACGGCACGATTGATCAGCTTTCCGAGGCGTTTGACAAGGCCAGGTAAGAAGCGTTTCGACCCAGTCCTGATGGGCCATCTGCATGGCAGGTGGCTCATTGTTGTGACAAGGCAAAAGACAGGAAATGCGCGTGAAGGGACTTGCTTTAGCCACAGCCGTGGTCGCCATTCTGGCTGTCATCAGCCTGTTCATTGGCGTCAGCGATGTCTCCTTGCGCACGCTGTTCAGCGCGGACAGCGCGGAAAATGCCACACTTGTGCTGCTGGTAAGCCGCATTCCGCGCACTTTGGCCATCATTCTTGCCGGCATGTCGATGGCCGTTGCCGGCATGATCATGCAAATGCTGACGCGCAACCGTTTTGTCGAGCCTTCAACGGCAGGCACGGTTGAATCGGCAAGCCTCGGCATTCTGCTGGTCATTCTGTTTGCGCCAGAAACTCCCGTTTTCGGCAAGATGCTGGTGGCAACGGTCACGGCGCTAGCCGGTACAGTTTTGTTCCTGCGAATCCTGCGCAGCATTCCCCTGCGCTCGGTTCTGGTCGTGCCGCTGGTCGGCATCATGCTTGGCGGTGTGGTCAGCGCAATCACCACTTTCATCGCCTATCGCTATGATCTTCTGCAGTCGCTCAATTCATGGACGACGGGGGATTTTTCCGGTGTTCTGCGTGGGCGCTATGAGCTGCTGTGGATCGCTTTTGCTTTGACGGTCGTTGCCTATATCGCCGCTGACCGCTTTACGGTTGCTGGGCTTGGCGAGGATTTCACCACCAATCTTGGCCTCAATTATCGCCGCGTTGTCACGCTTGGTCTGGTCATTGTCTCGATGGTCAGTGCTTCCGTGGTGGTGACGGTCGGCATGATTCCCTTTCTGGGTCTGATCGTTCCCAATATTGTCAGCCTGTTTGTCGGCGATCACATGCGCCGCGCCGTGCCCTGGGTGGCTGTGCTAGGAGCAGGGCTGGTGCTTGCCTGCGACATTGCAGGTCGCCTGATCCGCTATCCTTATGAGATTCCGATTGGCACAATGATGGGCGTTGTGGGCAGTGCGCTGTTCCTCTACCTCCTGCTGCGGAAAGGTGCGCGCCTTGCCTAAGCGTTCTTTCGCCATCATCGCACTGCTTGCCCTCTTGACCCTTGTTGCCTGCGTCGCCTTCATGACGCTGGGTGCCAAGGGCAGCTGGGCTTTCATTTTGTCTTTCCGTGGCACGAAGCTGCTCGCGATGGTCTTGGTTGCCTATGCGATTGCGGTGTCGACGGTCCTGTTTCAGACCATTACCAATAACCGCATCCTCACGCCTTCAATCATGGGCTTTGATGCGCTCTATATTCTGATCCAGACGCTGGTGGTTTTCCTGTTCGGTGCAATCCAGATTGACTGGCTGGGACCGAATATACGCTTTATGGCTGAGACCGCGGTGATGGTCATCTTTTCCATCTCGCTTTATTACTGGCTTTTTTCAGGTGCTGTGCGCAGCCTGCACCTCGTCATGCTGGTCGGCATTATCTGTGGCGTCTTCTTCCGCAGCATTTCCAACCTGTTGCAGCGCATGCTCGACCCCAACCTGTTTGCGATCTTGCAGGATCGGTTTTTTGCCAGCTTCAACACGATCAATACCGACATACTCACCCTGTCGGTCATCATAATTGCTGTGGTTACGCTTTATGGCTGGCGCTATCTGCACGTATTCGATGTGCTGGCACTGGGGCGCGATCAGGCGATCAATCTCGGCGTTGATCATCGCCGCATGGTGCGCACGATCCTTTTGCTCGTCACCGTGCTGGTCTCGGTCTCGACCGCACTCGTCGGCCCCATTACCTTTTTCGGCCTTCTGGTCGCCAATCTCGCCTATATGGTTGCAGGCTCGTCAAAACACCGCATCGTTCTGCCGGTTGCCATTCTGCTTGCCATTCTCTGTGTTGTCGCTGGCCAGACCATTCTGGAGCGCGTCTTTGCGTTCAATACGGCGCTCAGCGTCGTCATCGAATTTCTGGGCGGCCTTGTCTTTATCATCCTTCTCGTCAGGGGGAATGCGCGTTGATCGAAATCAGCCAAGTCAGCAAATCCTATAACGGCACCCTTGTGGTGGATGACGTCACATTGACTTTGCCGACACGCGGCATAACCTCGATCATCGGTCCCAATGGCGCAGGCAAATCGACACTTCTGTCGATGATAAGCCGCCTGTTGCCGATGGATCGCGGCCGGGTGACCATTGGTGGGCTGGATGTCGCAACCACGCCGGGCGATGTGCTGGCAAAACGTCTGTCGATCCTGCGCCAGGAAAACAATATTGGCTCACGATTGACGGTGCGCGATCTCGTGACCTTTGGCCGTTATCCCTATTCCAAGGGGCGCCCCAACAGTGATGACCAAAGACATGTCGAACAGGCAATCGGCTATCTTGGGCTGGAAGTGCTGGGCAATCGCTTTCTCGATGAGTTATCTGGTGGTCAACGCCAGCGAGCCTTTGTGGCAATGGTGCTGTGTCAGGATACGGACTATGTGCTGCTGGATGAGCCGCTCAACAATCTCGACATGAAACATTCGGTATCCATGATGAGACTGTTGCGGCGTGCGGCAGACGAGTTGGGCAAGACAGTGGTGCTGGTGCTGCACGACATCAATTTCGCCTCCTGCTATTCGGATCATATCGTGGCGATGAAGAATGGCAAGGTTGCCTGCCAGGGCTCGCCGGATGAGCTGATCCATCCGGATATTCTCCGCTCGATCTACGATATGGAGATTGATGTCGAAATCATCGGCGGGCGGCGGATTGGCATTTATTACTGATGAGAAGATTGTCCGCTGCCTGTTGCGTTTGACGCAGCCTGTGCGCGCATTTGCGCATGGGATTGATTGAAACGGCGGATTGTTCCTTCATGATGCCTTCTTTATAGAGACAGGCATGCAACACTTTGAGCACCAGTCGGGATTTGGAATGCTACGCCGCCTTTATATCTGGACTTTTCAGCTTGCAGGACGCAAATCGGCGCAATGGTGGTTGGCTTTCATTGCATTTGTTGAAAGTTCTGTCTTCCTCATTCCTGCGGATGTGCTGTTCGTGCCGATGGCTCTGGCGCGACCTGACCGTGCCTGGCGCTATGCGCTGATTGCCACGGTAGCTTCGGTGCTGGGGGGTGTCGCTGGCTGGTATATCGGCTATCACGCCTATGAACAGCTCGCCAAACCGGTTCTCGAATTTTACGGCAAGCTCGACACATTCGATCGCCTGCGCGGCTCTGCCAGCGCTGATGCCATCCTGTTGATGCTGATCACGTCGGGTCTGGCACATTTGCCGCCGATCAAGGTTGTTACAATTCTTTCCGGTGCCGCTGGCATCAATATCTGGCTGTTTATTGTTTCAGCCGTTCTGGCGCGCGGAGCCCGTTTTTTCTTCCTCGCCTGGCTTTTGCAGCGTTATGGCGAACCAATTCGTCATTTTATAGAAAAACGTCTTGGTCTGATCGCGGGAACTGTCGCGGTCATATTGATTTTGCTGTTCTTTGCTGTGAAATATTTCCACAGCTAATCAGACTTAGGACTTGCGCCTTGGCATGGCCACATTGGCAATATTTCATGGCGAAATGATCAGGGTTCGGACAAATTGATGGTAGCACTCACAAAGTCGACTGGCAAAATTCAGACCTGGGTTGCAGGCATCATGACGCTTGGCCTTGCGGCGACCGTCGGCACCGCACTGGCCTTTGAATATGTTGGCGGTTTCATTCCCTGCAAATTATGTCTGGAACAGCGCACGCCTTACTATATTGCGATTCCGCTGCTTGCCATGGGCTGGGTTTCTTCCTGTCTGAACCTGTCATCAATGTTGACCCGCGTTCTGATTTTGCTCGGCGCGCTTTTGATGACTTATGGTCTGGTGCTTGCCGTCTTTCACACCGGCGTTGAACTGAAATATTGGCAGGGGCCGGCTGATTGCTCATCGGCCATGCGTATTACCCAGAATGCCGGCAATCTGCTGGATGAGCTGAATGCCGTGCGTCCGCCTTCATGCGATTCAGCGCCGGGCCATTTTCTCGGCTTGTCTTTTGCCGGCTGGAATATTGTTGCAAGCCTGCTTTTTGCCGCCATTGGCTATGTCGGTGCTTTTGCAAAGGGCGAAAGGGCCTGAAAAGACCGGGCATAATGTGAGGACGGCTGCAGTCCGTCTGCTTTAAATGTGATAATTCCACTCAGAATATTTCGGCTCTTTGCGTTGAATCAAGGAGCGACCGTCAATATCACGATACATCAGTTCTCGATGGAACCGACGGCGTTCTACTGACAGAGAGTTGAAAAATGGCAAAACTTGCTCCCCAATTTGCTATCGCTGGCGTTCTCGCCTTGCTGGCTTGCCCTGTCCGGGCTGAAAATATTGAAGTGCAGATGCTCAACAAAGGGGCTGAAGGTGCCATGGTTTTTGAGCCGGCCTTTATCAAGGCCAATCCAGGCGACACGATCACTTTCAAGCCGATTGACAAGGGACATAATATCGAGTCGATCAAGGGCATGATTCCCGAAGGTGTTGAGCCGTTCAAAAGCAAGGTGGATGAAACCTATGTGCTGACAGTTGAAAAACCAGGCGCCTATCTGGTCAAGTGCACACCGCATTATGCAATGGGCATGATTGCGCTGATTTCGGTGGGGGACAATCCTGCCAATCTTGATGCGATTGTCTCGGCAAAGAAGCCAAAGCTGGTACAGCAACGCCTTGAAAAGGCAATTGCTGCAGGCAAATAAGCCAATGACAGGGCATCCTGTGCCTATAATTGAAAGGCGCAGGATAACGCTCCGATTGGTATGGCAAAGGTTGCCGCGGACAATTCATGGCAGCCTTCGCCGATTGATCCTGCCCTGATCGTTCGGACAGGGAGATCGAAAGCGGTATGGTCTTCGGCCCACATTTGACAATCATCACCAGAACGTATTTGTCCTGTGGCGTTACTCATCAATCTGATGTCCTCAGGGGTAGGCTTGCCAAGGGGTAAAATGATCGGTGCAGTTTTCCCTGTTCCAGTTGCAAAGAGTTGCAACTGGGTGGGTAATGTTTCATAATCCTGTAATGGAAGATGCATCGACTAAACGCGATTATGAACAGGAATTGCGACGCGCTGGCGTGCGTATCACGCGACCGCGCCGTATCATTCTCAATATATTGAGCGAAACCGAGGATCATCCCGACGCACTGGAAATTTTCCGACGCGCGGTAGAGATTGACAGCAATATTTCCCTGTCAACAGTCTATCGCACCATGAAGCTGCTGGAAGAACAGGGCGCGATCCACCGCCATGCTTTTGCTGGTGGCCCTTCACGCTTTGAACAGGCAAGCGGCATTCATCACGACCATATTATTGATATGGATACCGGCGATGTTGTTGAATTCCGCTCCGACCGGATTGAAAAGCTGCAGGAAGAGATTGCCCGTTCGCTGGGTTTTGAGATCGTGCATCATCGGCTCGAACTATATTGCAAAAAAATCAAAAAATAGTGGAACCCTTTTGAAGGTCCCGCGTTATTGCGTGGAAAGGTTCAATTCTGCCCCCGCTTGTTGAACCTTTCACGTTCGCTCTACCCCGCAATAGGCGAACATTACGAACGCCGCTACAACTGACATATTAGTCCGGTTGTCAGCGGCGTTCTTCTTTTTCAGGATGAAAGCCGGGCATACCGCCTGCCCTTTGGAAACATGCACGGCCCTTTTGTACCAATGGCGTCTTGTACCGGTCAGTCTTTGCTGGCCGAGAATTCGGCAAAAAACAGGGCCTGACTGATCATGGCCTTGAGCAGATCTTTGTTGAATGGCTTGTTGACCAGGAAGGTTGGCTCAGGCCTTGTACCTGTCAGGAGTCGTTCCGGGAAGGCCGTGATGACGATTATCGGGATCTGTTCGCTGCGCAGGATGTCGCTTGCGACATCAATGCCGGAACTGCCGTCGGCAAGCTGGATATCCACCAGCAGCATGCCCGGATTTTCACGCTCATAAAGCGTGATTGCTTCGCTTTTGGTGCGGGCAATGCCTACAACTTCATGCCCCATGCTTTCGGCAATCTGTTCAATGTCCATGGCAATCAAAGGTTCATCCTCAACAATTAGGATGCGGGTGGCGTCCTGTCGGGATATTTCGGCAGATGCCGCACCTATGAGCTGAGACAGTTCGCGTTCGGAAATATCAAGAATTTCCATGACTTCTCTGGGTTGGAAACCTTCGCTGGCAATGAGCAGAAAGGCTTGTCGCGGCAGGATATTCATGCGTGAAAGGGTGGCTGTCTGCGCAGCTTCGTCATGGTCACGAGATGGAACAATTGTGTTTTTTTGTTGCGTGATGAAGAGCTTGTAGAGCGCGATACGGTCGGAGGATGCTGCCGGGAACAGGCCAGGATCTGTGATGAGCGTTTCCAGCATTGCAGCGACACAGTGGTCACCATTTTTTTGTGACCCTATCAATGTACGCGAAAACCGACGCAAAAAGGGTAGATGCGGCGCGATACGCGTCGATAATGGCATACTGCTTGCTCCTTTCCTGCCATGTAAGTCATTGAAATATCAAATGACATTCTGGCAATTTGATTTTAAAATATTCTTATTAAATCATCAAATCCTAGCTAACATATTCTTTGATCCCTGCGTGATTATAATCAAAAACAGTAACATTCAAAAATAATGCTGGATGTGTTGCATTTTGGCGGGAACTTTCTGTTTAAATATGCATTAATGCTTGCAGAAGAGCAGCGTGTAAGGGTGTTACGCAAGCGTCTATGAAGATCCTGTGATGAAAAAAATAAAACCATATCAAAAAGAGGACGAAGACGGTTCGGTTCGGCAGATTCAGGAGGACCTGCTGGAGGCGGACAGCGAAGTCAGCCGTAAACTGCGCATTTTTTTTGATTCCATACAGGAAGAGGCAATACCAGAACGTTTTTTAAGCTTGCTTGAGAAGCTGGACAGGGCAGAATTAACGCTGGCTGGTAAGGGGGGTGCTTATGGGCAGTCGCAACCTCCCGAAGACTAATCGGGAAACGCAGTTCAAACGCGATTTGCTGGCGTCGTTACCAAGCTTGCGCGCCTTTGCTGTTTCCCTGATCGGGCAGGCGGATCGTGCGGATGATCTGGTTCAGGATACGATCATGCGGGCCTGGGCAAAACAGGATAGTTTTGTTCCCGGCACCAATATCAAGGCTTGGCTTTTTACCATTTTGCGTAATGGATATTATACGCAAATGCGCAAGCATGATCGTGAGGTGCAGGATACCGATGGCCTGTTCAGTGAGCGCCTGGCCATCCATCCTTCGCAATATGGTGCGCTCGACATGCAGGATTTCCGCGTGGCGTTGGAACAATTGCCGGATGATCAGCGTGAGGCCATCATCTTGGTTGGCGCGTCCGGCTTTTCTTATGAAGAGGCTGCAGATATCTGTGGCTGTGCGGTTGGAACGGTCAAAAGCCGTGTCAGCCGCGCGCGTGCGCGTCTTCAGGAAATATTGCAGATCGAAAGCGAGGCAGATTACGGCCCCGATGCCGATTCATCGCAGTCCACCATGCGCAGTTTCTATTAGAGCAGTCGAGGAAAAGTGAAAACCGGGGTTCGGCGGGAAGGCGACAAGCATCCTGCCTGAGCAATGCGGCATTTCCGGCGGAATCTGAGTTCTCGAACGCAGATCTGTGGCCGGGCCAGGTTTGCAATATAGCCGGGCAATCTTCCCCTGAGAACAAACCGGCTGGCTGCTGCGGTGGCCAGTCAGTTGTTTTTGTCGGTTTTCTTGTTCTGCCCGGACAGAAACTCAGCCAGCGCAATTCCGGCCAATGGGACAAGTATGCCCAGCACGGGTCGTTTCAGAATGGCAGGAATTGCCGCCATGGCCGCGGTTGCCATGATATTGGCTTTCTCGGCTTCTATGCGTTGTTGGCGTTTTTTTTCTTCCGAGACCGCGATGGCCTTGATGATCGCCAGTGCAACCAGTGCCAGAATGAATGCAATGGCTGCCAGGATCAGCGCACTGATTGGTGCGCTGTAATGCTGAGCCAGGGCAAGATAGGCGGCAAAGCACAGGAACAGGAAGCCGGTGAGGCCAAAAAGGACCACGACACCAATGCTGATGGATATGCGCTTTGCGCGCCCTGTCAGAAGACGGGCTTCATCGGCCATGAGTTCAGCGATGAGCGGTGAGAGCAATTTCAGCATGATGATCTCAGCGGCGTGAGAGTTTCGCCAGAATATAACCGATGCCGAGGGCTGTCGCCAAAGCCGTCAAGGGCCGTTCGCGCACGGCCTCTGTCAATTGCGTTTCAAGGTCGAGCGCCTTGTTCTTCAACGCATCGGCGACATCTTCGCCCTGCGCATAAGCGCTTTCATAGCTCTTGCGTGCAGACTGGCTGGCGGTCTGGACGGTGGCGGAGCCGATATTGCCAAGCGTGGCAGCAATGGCGGCAATATCCTGTTTGAGCTGTTCGATCTGTTTCTGCAACGTCTCTGCGTCAGAATTTTTCAGGCCATCTTCAGCCGTATCGTTCAGTTCCTTGATCTTCGAAGCTGCACGCGCCATGGTGTTTGTCCTTTGCGAAGTTGCGCCCTGTTTGATCAGTATAGATGCATTTCACAAATGACATAGTTGCATATTGCCACGACATCAGACAACAGCAAGCATACGCCCGCGCGCACTTTGTGCGTGAAAAGGTAAATGGCACAGTTTTTGGCGACGGGTCTGCGTTGAATTATGCGAGAAGCATATAGGCCGCGCAGGCAAGCAACACGGCGGCCAGACCGATATAGGTTCGCCTGAGACCAGAGTGTCCTGCGGGCTGTGCATCTTCTTCTGCTGCCATGGCAATCCGCGCTGCATTTTCAATTGCGTGAATATCCTTCAGCAACATGTCTCGATTCTCCTCCCAAAGCCCATGTGCCACCCTGTGACCAGGATGACGTTCCAGGTCATGGATTTGAAGCATGGCCTGATTTGCATACTATCTGCAATATCCTATTGTGCAATTTTCCTGTCGAGTGTCACTATTCTGGGTGCGTTGGCGCATTTGATAAAAATATGACTTGAAGTATCATGTTTTTGGTGTTTTAGACAGGCACAGGCAAGGCGGGCAAAAATGAGCGTAAACTCATTTCCTGCATGGAATATCGAAGGCAAGTCAATGACCGGTATCTGGCGAAAGCATATTATTGCAGCGGTAATGAGCATGGGTATGTTGAGTGCAGCTTTTGCGTTCATCAATCCGGTTGCCGCTCAGGAAACGCCCGTGCAGGCAGAACCGCCAACCCTGATACGATCGCAGACTGCGCCAGTTACTCCAGCATCTGAACCGGTTGCTGCGCCTGCAGCCGACGCTGCACCGGCGCCAGCATCGGCTGAACCAGCACCTGCCGTGCCAGCCGTTCAGCCACCATTGCCCGTCGATAATCCGGTTTCTGTTCCGCAGGCATCTGTTGAGGCTGAACGCGATGCGCGTCTGCCGCATGATCTGTCGCCCTGGGGCATGTTCATGGCTGCGGATGTGGTCGTCAAGGCGGTCATGATAGGCCTGGCTTTTGCCTCTTTGTTGACCTGGACAATCTGGCTTGCCAAGACTCTGGAATTGACGGCGGTCACCCGCAGCGCAAAAAAGGCCCTGAAGATCATTGGGCATTCGGCAACACTCGGTGAAGCAGCCCAGGCCTTGGCCAATGTGAAAGGCACGGGCGCCATACTCGTTCGTTCGGCAGAAGATGAAGTCCGCCTGTCTTTGCCGGTTCTGGCAGAAGTTGGCGGCGAGGGGTTGAAAGAGCGGGTATCTTCACGCCTGTCGCGCATTGAAGCGCGTGCAAGCCGCCGTCTTTCCAAGGGAACTGGCGTTCTGGCGACCATTGGTTCAGTTGGTCCGTTCGTTGGCCTGTTTGGTACGGTTTGGGGTATCATGAACTCCTTCATCGGCATCAGTGAATCACAGACGACCAATCTGGCGATTGTGGCGCCTGGTATTGCCGAAGCGCTGCTTGCAACCGCGATTGGTCTGGTCGCCGCCATCCCGGCGGTGGTGATCTATAACGTGCTTGTCCGCGCCATCACTGGCTATAAGGCACTTCTGGCCGATGCTTCCGCCGGCGTTGAACGTCTTGTCAGCCGGGATCTGGATTTCCGGGCGGCAGGCATTCGCGAAAGCAAGCTTCACGCTGCGGAGTAAAATCATGGCAGGCAAGATACGTGAAGGCGGTGGCGACGATCTCGAACTGAATCATGAGATCAATGTCACACCATTCATCGACGTGATGCTGGTTCTGCTGATCATTTTCATGGTCGCAGCTCCGCTTGCAACGGTTGATGTCAAGGTTGATCTGCCTGCTTCCACGGCAGCGCCGCAGCCGCGCCCTGAAAAGCCGCTTTATGTCACGCTGAAGCAGGATCTCTCATTGAGTGTGGGCAATGACAGTGTTGCCCGCGAGCAGCTTGGTGCCATGCTCGACCGGGTCACGCAGAATAATAAGGAAACCCGCATTTTCCTGCGTGCTGACAAGACGGTTGATTATAGTGATCTGATGCAGTTGATGAATCTTCTGCGTGAGGCGGGCTATCTGAAAATTGCGTTGGTTGGTCTTGAAGCAGCCGGAGGCACGGAAACTTCTGCGGCGCAGCCAGCCACTCAGAGGGGCGCGCAATGACCTCCATCCTTCCACCGGATCATCCGCCGATCAAGGCAGCTTCAGAGGATGCCGACCGTCGCACCTTCTGGCATGATGCTGGCCGCTGGATTTGTGCCGGGGCGATTGTTCTTGCGGCGCATGCTGCCGGTGCTTATGTGGTGCAGGCCATGCGCCCGGCTGAAGAACCGCATGGGGCAGAAGTTGCCGCCATGGTGGTCGAGTTTGCGCCAGAGCCAATGGCACCGGTTGAAGAGCAGATTTCCGAGGTTGCACAGGCTGCCACGTCGCCTGAGGAAGCTGTTGAGCCGGAGCCTGTGAAAGAGCCAGAACCTGAGCCTGAACCGGTTCAGGAACAGCCGGTGGAGGAAACCGTGCCGGATGTGGTCGAAGCGCCCAAGCCGGAAGTTGTCCTGCCCAAGCAGGTGAAAAAGCCGGTTGAGAAACCGGTTGAAAAAACGGTCAAGAAGGTTGAAAAACCGAAGCCGGAGAAGCCAAAGCGCAAGGTTGAAAAACAGCCAAGCGAAAAGGCTGAAAAGGCGCGTGAGACGAAAGTCGCCAGTGCGCCATCGCTGGATGCCAATAGCGGTCCGCGTGTGGCTGCAAACAGGCAGGGCGCCAACAATTCCACGCCGGGCGTCAACACCAATCGCTGGAATGCCATTCTTCAGGCCCATATGGCGCGCAATGTGCGCTTCCTGCAGCGCAAGGCTGGTGGCAAGGCAAAAGGGCTGGTCCGCGTCCAGTTCGTGATCGATCCGACTGGCAATGTTCTGTCGGCCCGTCTTGCTGGCACGTCCGGTGATCCGACGGTGGACAAATTGGCAGTCGAAGCCGCGCATCGCGCTTCGCCGGTTCCTGCGCCGCCGCCTGCAATGGCGCGTGCAAGACTATCGATCGTCTTGCCACTGCGTTTTCAGTAAGACCGGCCTGCCAGATCCGTTTCCGGGAAAAGCAAGAACCGGTCTTCCGCCGGAAACTGTGTAACATGCCGAAGCATTTAAGGAAGTTTCCGTGCAAATCTGAACGTTCAAAGCCCCGCATCCTCTGATACGGGCTTTGTTGATGATGGCAGGCATTGGACGCCGCTTTCGCAAAGCGTTGGCTCAGCTTGCAGCAATGGCCTGCCGCATGGATAGGCCATTGCTGATTGCATTGCGCTCGTCCGCTTTTACGTGGAGGTGAGTGCTACTGCCGGCAGAAGGCGCGAGGCCTTGCGCGCTGGCAGGAAACCGAAGATCAGGCCGGTTGCAAAGGCACAGGCAAAGGCCAGGATGACCGGGCCGGGACTGTAGGCAACATTGACGCCCGCCAGCGAGGCAAGGCCTGCAAAGCCTAGGCCAAGGCCCACGCCAATGGCGCCGCCAATCGACGACACGGTGAGGGACTCAATGATGAATTGCAGCAGAATATCCCGCCGCCTTGCACCGGTTGCCATACGCACCCCGATTTCTCGTGTGCGTTCCGTCACGCTGACCAGCATGATGTTCATCACGCCGATACCGCCGACCAGCAGGGATATTGCTGCGACCGATCCCAAAAAGACTTTCAACGTGTTCGACATGGCCGCAGCATCCGCGCGGATGGACGACATATTGGTGATCATCGTGTCCTTGCGTTTGTGGCGTTCATCCAGCAATGCCTGAATCTGTTCCTGCGTTATGTCGATCAGATCGCCGTCCTTGACCTGCACGGTAATCGTGCGCACATATTTCTGGCCAAACAGGCGCAGATTGCCGGTGGTCAGCGGTATGATCACGACGTCGTCCTGGTCACTGCCGCCAAAGCCGGCTCCCTTGGGTTCCATGACGCCGATGACCTGAAACGGAATTTTCTGGATCAGGATATATTGTCCGATCGGATTGCTGCCATCCGGAAACAGGGTTTTTTCAACCGTCTTGCCGATGACAGCCACCGGCGCGAAAGTGTCCATATCTTCCTGGCTGATGAAGTCGCCCGCGGCAACTTTCCAGGATTTGGCTTCGGAAAAGGCCGGCACAGTACCATTTGCCTGGGACTGATAGTCTATATTGCCACGTCGAAGCGTAACGCTGCTGCTGACCTCCGGCACGGCCGACTTGATATTGGGCAGCTCCAGGATTGCGTCTGCGTCTTCCGGCACAAGTGTTGCTATGGATCCTGTGCCACGGAAGCCTGCCATGGATGGACGCACCAGGATCAGATCCGTACCGAGCGCATTGATCTTCTCCATGATGGTATTTTGCGCACCGGTACCGATAGCCAGCATGGTGACGACCGAACTGACCCCGATGATAATGCCAAGCAGGGTAAGGATGGTGCGGAAAATATTGGCCCGCAATGCGCGCATTGCCATTTTGATCGATTCAGAAATGTCAGCAATGCTGGCAGCATTCCATCGTTCCGGTGCGGGTTGGGCGTAGACCTCCTGGACAGGAGCTGCATCCGGTTTGGTCGTGTCGGACAGGATCATGCCGTCACGAATTTCAATCAGGCGGTCGGCCTGTTCGGCGACCTCCCGCGCATGGGTGATGACAATGACCGTGTGCCCCTGCTGGTGCATGGAACGCAACAGTTCCATGACCTCCTTGCCGCTCTGGCT
Organism: Daeguia caeni; assembly: GCF_042653845.1. Lineage (NCBI taxonomy): Bacteria > Pseudomonadati > Pseudomonadota > Alphaproteobacteria > Hyphomicrobiales > Brucellaceae > Daeguia > Daeguia caeni. The sequence goes on from NZ_JBHSEL010000124.1 coordinate 91,230, forward strand.
GTCCAGCGCGCCGGTTGGTTCGTCCGCAAGGATGATGCGGCCGCCATTCATCAATGCGCGTGCGATGGACACGCGCTGTTGCTGACCACCCGAAAGCTGCGTGGGGCGGTGGTCAAGCCTGTCGCCCAATCTGAGTGCAGTCAGCAATTCAGCCGCGCGCGCCCTGCGCTCATTACTGGGCGTGCCCGCATAAATGGCTGGCACCTCGACATTTTCCAGCGCGGAAGATGTCGGGATCAGGTTATAGCTCTGGAAGATGAAGCCGAAGGTGCGCCGTCGCAGGGCGGCAAGGGCATCGGCATCAAGCATTGATACGTCATCGCCTTCAAGCAGATAGGATCCGCTGGTCGGGCTGTCGAGACAGCCCAGAATATTCATCAGTGTCGACTTGCCAGAGCCGGATGCACCAATGATGGCGACGAATTCGCCTGCCTTGATGTCCAGCGTGATGCCACGCAGCACTTCAACGGCAACATCGCCATTGAAGAAGGTCTTGCGGATATCGCGAAGACGGATGAGAGGCTGTTCTTCTGTCATCTTATCTGCCATCAGAAGAATGGGCCACCTGGGCGGGGGCCACGCGGGCCGGACTTGCCATCGCCATCTGCCGTGCTGGATGCCGAGGTGACAACCACCTTTTCGCCTTCCCGGAGGCCACTCTTGATTTCAGCCTGAACGCGGTTTTTCACGCCAACTTCAACCGGTCTGATCTCCAGGCTGCCATCGTCCTTGACGACCTTGACGCTGTAGCTTGCCTTGTCATCGTCGTCAGAGGTGCCTTCATTCTTCCGGATCAGGGCAGAAACAGGAACGAGCAGCACATTATCCGCCTCGCCAATGACGAAATAAACCTGCGCGCTCATGTTGATCATCAGCTCGCCATCCGGATTTGGTACGTCAAACAATGCGTTATAAAGGACCACATTGTTTTCGGTCTGCGGTGTTGGTTTGATCTGGCGCAGAGTGCCGCGGAACTTCTTGTGGGGCTGTCCGAGCAGCGTGAAATAGACCGGCATGCCGATCTTCAGGCGGCTGATATCGGCTTCGGAAACTTGTGCCTCCACGGTCATGGTCGAGAGATCGGCAACGGTAATCACCGTTGGCGCGCTTTGCACGGCATTCAGGGTTTCCCCTTCCTTGGCGCTTTGATCAACAACCGTTCCGGTCATCGGGCTGTAAATATTGGTGTAGCCGAGATCAACCTTGTAACTGTCAAGCTGTGCTTCCTGCTGGCGGATCTGGGCCTTCAGGGCTTTGACATCGGCTTCCGCCATTGCAAGCTCGGCATTGGCCTGGTCGACCGTTGACTGGGAAACCCCGCGTGATGCCAGAAGCGTCTTCTGGCGTGCGGCATTGAGCTCTTTCAGCTTCAGCTGTGCCTGTTTGCTTTGCAATTGCGCATAAAGATTATCAATCTGCGCCTGGGCGCTTTCGACACGCTTTTCGGATGGTGTTGGATCAATTTCGGCGACCAGCTGGTTTTCCTTGACATGGTCACCAATCTTGACTTTCACGCTGATGAGCTGGCCGGAAACCTGTGCGCCGACATTTACGCTGCGCACGGCATTCAGCTTGCCGACAGCGGTGATGGTGTCTTCAATTTGGCCGCGTGTGACAGCTTCGGCAAGATATGCGGTTTTCTGACCTTCTGCCCGGTTGCCTCCCCAGAAATACCACCCGGCAGCAAACATTGCCAAAGCAACACAGGCAATCAGCTTCCAGTGGCGCGGACGCTTGTGCGGAGGGGCAAATTTTGCTGGGCGTGAAGCGGTATTGGTTGATCCAGTATTTGGAAACACTATAAACCTCTAGAACATTCGTTTGGCTGACGCAGGCATGTCACGACATGCTTTGTGCAGTCTCGCAGGTCTTATCCTTGGAATTAATCGATTTCACGTTAATGTTTCGTCATGTTGAAAAATATCGCGCCCAATAATCGCTCTTCAAAATGGCAAAAAAAGGAACAACGACCTTTTTGTTGCATGCAGACTGCTTTGCGCTCGTTGTCGAGCTATTTTTCTCATTCGTTTTCATGATCCGTTTCAGCCCGAGAGTGACCAGTCGAGTGCATTGCAATAGTGCATCGAAGCCGTTCTGATCTTTCAAATCGCTTGTTCGCTCACCAAATGATCAAGGCCCAACTGTTCGTGACGCGTGCATAATTCACAGCCTTTATGGCTTAGAAAGTTGCATGCTGAAATCCTATTTAGTTGTGAAGGGCGTCTTGAATGGCCTGTCGCGATTAATCCGCATCATTATTGTTCTGTTGCAGGGCAGCGGCACTTGTGATGGAATCATGTCGCGTGCCATGTCTCAGCCTGTTTTCGATATGTGACGAAGCTATGCCAGGGATTGGCTTGCAGTACATTGATCGGCATGGTTGCTGCCTGTGATAAAATTTCAATAAGTATGGCAGACGGCTTGACGAATCCCGTCAGGATCAATAATGGAACAGCCAGCATCATTTCCAACGTGATGAAGTGATGGCGGATGGCCTCGTGGCGGAGTGGTTACGCAGAGGACTGCAAATCCTTGCACCCCGGTTCGATTCCGGGCGAGGCCTCCAAAAAATCTCAATAAAATCAATATATAATATTGAGTGAACAGGAATGACGCTGTCATTCATGTTGCGCTATGTTGCGGCATAATATCGCCATTACAAATAACTTCGGCCAAATGCTGCATTTGATATGCATTACATTCAGCGCGAGTTTCACAAAGCCGATGTTAAACAGCCTGAACAGCCGGTTTATTGTACGATGGAACGGCGAAGGAAATCTGGCCCGGCCAATCTGCAAGACTTGGTGATTGCTTGTCATGCATGGGTTTGTCACGTGCCGGACGACAGCGCGGAGCATTTGAGGATGCCTATCTTGCGGCAAGTCTTTATCCGCATCAGCAAGGTGCAGACGGTTATCGCCAATGGTTAATTCCTGGCCGCAGCCCGAGAACCTGCCCCCATGTCTCCCCACGCCCCCGTGATGCGTTGTCGCGGTGCCCACCCAAGCGCAGAACGCAGAATATAGGCAGAAAACTGCTACGGCCTAGGCCGAAAGCTTCAGATTTCATGAAACCGGTCAACTGTGTACATTGCCGGCTACCTTTTTGCAAAACAGAATAATTAAATCATTTCTATAAAAATTGGAAAAATTTTATTCCGCCATCGTTGACAGGTTCTCAGAAAAGGCCCACAAATTTGATCATGGGACAGCGGGGGAGCGCTGTTACCGAGGGAGGACCATATGCGTACATTCTTCATGAAGCTGGCCTTGATTGCCGGTATTTCGACCATGGCATTTTCGGCGCATGCAAATGGTAATTTGAACCTGATCTGTTCAGCTGATGTCGTGATCTGCGAGCAGCTGAAAGGCATGTTCGAAAAGGAAACCGGCATTCAGGTCAATATGGTGCGTCTGTCTTCTGGCGAGACCTACGCCAAGGTTCGGGCAGAAGCGCGCAACCCGAAAACGGATATCTGGTGGGGTGGCACGGGCGATCCGCATTTGCAGGCCGCCAATGAAGGGCTGACGTTGGAATATAAATCCCCGATGCTTGATCAGCTGCAGGACTGGGCGCTGAAACAGGCAGAAAGCGCAGGCTACAAGACGGTTGGCGTTTATGCCGGTGCGCTTGGCTGGGGCTACAATACCGATTTGCAGAAGCAGAAGAATTTCAAGGAGCCGCTCTGCTGGGCCGACCTGCTTGATCCTTCGCTTAAGGGTGAAATCCAGATGGCCAACCCGAATTCGTCGGGAACAGCCTATACGGCACTGGCTACGCTGGTCCAGCTGATGGGTGAGGACAAGGCGTTTGAATATCTCGCCAAACTCAATGACAATGTTTCGCAATATACCAAGTCAGGCTCTGCGCCGGTAAAATCGGCTGCGCGTGGTGAAAATGGCGTTGGTGTTGTGTTCATGCATGATGCTGTTTCCATGACGGCGGAAGGTTTCCCGATCAAGCCGGTCGCGCCATGCGAAGGCACGGGCTATGAAATCGGCTCCATGTCGATCATCAAGGGTGCCAAAAATCTGGAAAACGCCAAGAAATTCTATGATTGGGCGCTGAAAGCCGAAGTGCAATCCACGATGAAGGATGCCAAATCCTTCCAGCTTCCTTCCAACAAGAATGCGGAAGTGCCGAAAGAGTCGCCACGTTTTGAGGACATCAAGCTGATTGATTACGACTTCATCACCTATGGCGATCCGCAAAAGCGCAAGCAGCTGCTTGAACGCTGGGACAAGGAAATCGGCGCCAAGGCCAATTGATTGGCGCCACTGAGGCAATCCGGGTGGCCCCGATCTGCTCCGGTTTGAGAGATCAGGCCGGAGCGGGCAGCCTGCATTTCAGCTGTGTTGAAACAATTGGAAGTGAAATATCATGAAACAGCATGACAGGCGGTTGGACTGGGTCTTTGCTCTGGCTTTCATGGCTTGCTGTCTCTTGCCGTGGTATCGCGTCGAGGATGGTTTCTTCCGCTTCGGTTGGATAGGCCCTGAATGGCAAGACCAGGCCATAGCGCCGGCTCTTTTGCAGATCCTGTTTTTGGGCCGCCCGTGGCTGGCTGTTCTTCTGGTGCTGTTTGCTGTCGCCTTTTGCGCGCGCTGTTTTCTGAAAGGCAGGAAGCGTACAACGCTTTTGATCTGTTCAAGCGTCGTCGGCATTGCCTATCTGGCCCTGGAAGGTCTGGCGATCGGCTTTTCCGGCTGGAACTGGACGATTGCCGAAACGCTGTTTGGGACGCTCTCGAATGGCCAGCCTGCCTTTGGCGCTGGCGCTGTCCTGTCAGGCATCTGCTTTCTTTTGATTTTGTCATTCGGGCTTGCTGAGCGCGGTGTGCTGAAGGGAGATGCCTTTGTGATTTCCTCCATCACGCTTCTGGTGGCGCTGGTCGGTGTTTTTGTCTTTTATCCGGTCCTCAGCATGTTTGTTGGGGCCGTGCAGGATTTTGACGGTTCATTCAAGCCGGATGGTTTTCTTGAAAACATCCGCTCTGAATCGATCTGGAGTTTGTCCTGTGTGATTTCGGATGGCCGCTGTGGTGTGGCCTGGCGCACGCTGTGGCTTGCGATCATGACAGCCCTTGGCTCTACCATGCTTGGCCTGGCCTTTGCTTTGGTGGCAACACGCACCAGTTTCCCCTTCAAGAAAGGGCTCAGACTGCTAACGGTTCTGCCAATCATTACGCCGCCTTTCGTGATTGGCCTCGCCTTGACGCTGCTGTTCGGCCGCGCCGGCGTGGTTACGGTCTTTCTGGCGGATATTTTTGGCATTGAACCAGGACGCTGGCTTTATGGCCTGACCGGAATCTGGATTGCGCAGGTCCTGTCCTTCACGCCGATCACATTTCTTGTCCTGATCGGCGTCGTGGAGGGGGTATCCCCCTCCATGGAAGAAGCGTCGCAAACCTTGCGCGCAGATCGCTGGCGGACATTTAGCCGGGTTTCATTGCCTTTGATGGCGCCGGGTCTCGCCAATGCCTTTCTGATCTCCTTCATCGAGAGCATGGCAGATTTCGGCAATCCCATGGTGCTGGGGGGCAGCCATGGCGTGCTATCGACGGAAATCTTCTTCGCCGTTGTGGGCGCGCAGAATGATCCATCCCGTGCGGCAGTGCTGGCTATCATCCTGTTGTGTTTTACGCTGTCGGCCTTTCTCATTCAGCGTCTGTGGCTGTCGGGCAGGAATTTTGCAACCGTCACCGGCAAGGGCGACAGCGGCGTTCATGCTGCCTTGCCGACGCCATTGAAGATCGGCGTCTATGCGGTCGTGCTGCCATGGATGATTTTCACCGTGGTGGTCTATGTGATGATCATTTTTGGTGGTTTCGTGCGCACATGGGGGCTCGATAACACACTGACGCTTGATCATTACAGGCGCGCATTTTCCGTAAGCTGGGCAGAGGGCGGTCTTGCCTGGACCGGGGTGGCGTGGAACTCGTTCTGGACCACAATGGAAATTGCGCTTCTTTCTGCACCTCTGACTGCTGCCGTTGGTCTTCTCACTGCCTATCTCGTCGTGCGTCAGCGCTTTATCGGCCGCAATATCTTTGAATTTGCCCTCATGCTGAGTTTTGCCATTCCGGGGACAGTCATCGGTGTCAGCTATATCATGGCCTTCAACCTGCCGCCGCTTGAAATGACGGGCACGGCCCTGATCCTGATAGCCTGCTTTGTCTTCCGCAACATGCCGGTGGGCGTGCGGGGTGGCATTGCAGCCATGAGCCAGCTGGACAAGAGTCTGGACGAGGCCTCGCTGACATTGGGGGCCAATTCTTTCCGCACTATCCGCAAGGTGATCCTGCCACTCTTGCGGCCAGCCATCACGGCCGCGCTGGTCTATTCCTTTGTGCGCGCCATCACCTCCATCAGTGCGGTGATTTTCCTCGTCTCGGCTCAGTACAATATGGCGACGGCCTATATTGTCGGGCTGGTTGAAAATGGTCAGTTCGGCGTGGCCATAGCCTATTCCTCCGTCCTGATCTTCGTCATGATCTTTGTGATTGGCTTGTTCCAGTTGCTGGTGGGCGAGCGTCGCCTACGCCGGGAAAACCGCGTCGCCAATGCTCCTCGCCGTTCCCTTGTCGAACAGGAGAAGACCGCATGACCAAAATCCGTGCCGGTTCCGTAAAATTTGAACATGTGAAAAAGACTTTCGGGAATTTCACCGCACTGCCGGATTTGTCACTGGAGGTCGAACCAGGAACGCTGGTAACCCTGCTTGGGCCTTCCGGCTGTGGCAAGACGACAACTCTGCGGCTTCTGGCAGGACTTGAACATCCGACATCCGGGCGGATCCTGATCGATGGCAAGGATGTCACCATGCTTCCGGCGAATGAACGTGATGTGTCGATGGTGTTCCAGTCCTATGCGCTGTTTCCGCATATGAATTCGCTGGACAATGTCGCCTATGGTCTTGAATCGTCCGGCATGAAGAAAAATGAAGCGCGCGAACGGGCAGAAGAGGGGCTGAAACTGGTCGGACTTGCCGGTATGGGACATCGTCTGCCTGCTGAACTTTCCGGCGGGCAGCAGCAGCGTGTGGCTGTGGCGCGCGCCCTTGTTCTGGAGCCGCAGGTTCTGTTGCTGGATGAGCCCTTGTCCAATCTGGATGCGCGTTTGCGCCGTCAGGTGCGTACCGAAATCCGTGAACTGCAGCAGCGGCTCGGCTTTACCGCTGTTTATGTCACCCATGACCAGGACGAGGCGCTTGCCGTGTCCGATCGCATCATTGTCATGAAGGAAGGGCATATTGCCCAGCAAGGCACGCCGCGCGAGCTTTATGAAGCGCCAGCTTCCGCCTTTATCGCGGATTTCATGGGGGAGGCCAATGTCATTCCCTGTGAAGTGCTTGGCGTGGAAAACGGCATTGCAGAAATCCGTGTCGGACGGGCTTTGCATCGTTTGCCTGCCGCAAATGCCCAGCCTGGCCCGGCACAGCTTGCCATCCGCCCCAATGCGGTGACGCTGATGCCTGATGACAAAGGTGACTTTCCGGGGCGCGTCGCACATTCCGCCTATCTGGGCGATCATATCGAATATGAAATCGAAACCGAATTTGGCCGTCTGTTCTTTGTCGATTCCGACATCAACGAACCGCTGCCCGGCCAAACGGATGTTTCCATCCATTTCAAAAACCGCGGGCTCGCGCTCATCGCACAATGAGGCCGCGGATAACCGTCCATTCGCAACAATCGGGAAAAGTCTGAAATGTCCCAGGAAATCGCTGTACGCTGGAAACTGGCGGAAAAGATTGCCGAAGAGGCAGGCGCCTTGGCGCTCGATTATTACAACAAGCGTGACTCACTCGTCATTGAAACCAAGCGTGATCCGCAGGATGTGGTCTCCATCGCTGACCGCAATGTGGAAAAACTGATCCGTGAACATGTGACGAAACATTTCCCCGAAGACGGTTTTCTAGGGGAGGAATTCGGCCTCAATGAAGGCAGTTCCGGTTTCACCTGGGTGGTGGATCCCATTGATGGCACCAGTCCCTTTGTCAATGGCATGCCGAACTGGTGTGTTTCCATCGCCGTCCTGCAGGACAATGATCCGGTGATTGGCGTCATCCGTGCGCCTTGTTTTGACGAGACCTACAGTTCGGCCAAGGGATATGGGGCAAGCCTCAATGGCAAGGCACTGATGCTTGATACAACGCGCACCGTGCAGAATGGCGTGACCGGCATTGGCTCGAACAATTATGTGCCACCGCAAAGCGTGGCCAGAACCATTGAAAATCTGCTTGAACTGGGTGGCAATTTCATCCGCAATGGTTCCGGCGCGCTGATGCTTGCCTATGTCGCCGCCGGGCGTCTGGTTGGCTATTACGAGCCCTATATGCATGCCTGGGATTGCATGGCAGGCTTCAATCTTGTGCGTGAGGCGGGCGGATATGTCCATCCGTTCCCGGTTGAAGGCGAGCTTTTGAAAAAGGGCAACAAGGTTTTCGCCGCAGCCCCCGGCGCTGTTGCCGACCTGAAAAAGGTGGCGCAGCTCGATTGAGTTTCGCCGTTGAAACAGGATCAGGATGAGCCGCAGCACTTGCGGCTCAGGCAGCATTCTTTCTTGATGGTAGACTTTCTTGATGGCAGATTGCCACACTGAAGCGGGCATCCGGAAGCAGAAGGCGCAGAGACCGTAAACAGAAACCTCGATCCTGATCGCCATCAAGATCGAGGTTTTCAACCAGTCTGCAATGGAATCGCAGCGCTTACCGGACTGGATTGTCGCGCTGATAAATCCAGTCGTGATCGGGATGGTTCTTGAAGCGCCATTTGCGCAACGGGCCGGCCATGACATTGAGATAATACATTTCATAGCCATAGGGAGCGCCGCATGGGTGATGGCCCTTGGGAACAAGCACGACATCGCCATCGGATACGGCCATTGTCTCATCCAGTGAACCATCCTCGGTAAAGACGCGCTGGAAGCCGAACCCCTGCGCCGGATTGAGGCGATGATAATAGGTCTCTTCCAGATAGGTCATGTGCGGGAAATTGTCCTCATCATGACGATGTGGCGGATAGGATGACCAATTGCCCTGCGGGGTGAATACTTCCGTCACCAGCAGGCTGTCGGCAACGTCACGCCCTTCCATGGCAATATTGTAGATATGGCGCGTATTCGCTCCCTGTCCGCGTGTTTCCAGGTTCAACCCTTCCGGCCCCAGTTTCTGGGCTGGGCGGCCGGGCTTGCCTGGTGCGGTGCAGACAGCCAGCGTGCAGTCGGTTGTTGCCACGGCCTGCCATTCACTTTGCGCCGGGACATAAAGGCAATGCGGCGGCAGTTTTTCAAAAACCGACAGGCGTGCGCCCATTTCGCCAAAATCCTCGCCTGCGGCCGTAATTTCCGCCTTGCCCTCTACCAGAACCAGAATGACTTCCCGGTCATGCGTCGCTTCGGCTGCCGTTTCGCCTGCCTTGAGACGGTAGAGGCCAAAGCCGACGTAACCCCAATTGGCGCTTTCGGGGGTGATATCATGCACCTTGCCATGACTACCCACGGGCTTGCGTAATAAACTGGCCATGCTGATCCTCCCTGCGTTCAGTCAGAGACCCGCCTCATGGGCGAAGGCCTTGAGCGATTTCAGGCCAAGGCTCTGATATTCAAACGGATTGCGCACGTCCGGATCCTGTTCTGCCTCAATCACCAGCCAGCCCTGGTAATTGTGCCGGGCGGCAATGTGCAGGACAGGGACAAAATCAACGCCTCCTTCCGTATCGCCCGGAACCGTGAAGACACCGCGCCGGACAGCCTCAAGGAAGGAAAGCTGCTCTTTTTCCACCTGGGCCGCAATGGCTGGGCGGACATTCTTGGCATGAATATGCCCGACACGATGCATATGTTTTTTCGCAACCCGTTCCGGATCGCCGCCACCAAACAGGCAATGGCCGGTATCAAGCAGCAGCTTTGTATGCGGGCCCGTATGCTGCATCAACAGGTCAATTTCTTCTTCAGTCTGAACAATAGTGCCCATATGGTGGTGATAGACGAGATCAATCCCCTGTTGCGCCGTATAGGCGGCAATTGCCTCCACATTTGCGCCAAAACTTGTCCAAAGCGTGGGGTTCAGAACGGGACGCTTGCTGAGCGGTTTGTCATCGTCGCCATGAATGGCGTTTGAGGTTTCACAGACGATGATGACCTTGCTGCCCATGGCCTTGAGCAGATCAAGGGCTGGCTGGATGGCTTGCTTTTCTGCTTCGACCGAATGCGTGAGCAAGTTGAGCGAGTGCCAGCCGGAAACATAGCGCAGACCGCGCGGCGCAAGAACGGCCTTGAGCGCCTCTGCTTCCTGCGGGAACTTATGGCCCTTTTCGATGCCGTCGAAACCAATCTGCGAAGCCTCGTCAAGGCATTGTTCGAGACTGATATGCGCGCCAAGGCTGCGGTCATCGTCATTGGACCAGGCAATCGGATTTGTACCGTAAAGGATCATGATCAGTTTCTTTCCTTGAGCTTGGCTTCATAGTTCCTGCGTGCATCGCGTACCTGCTGGCGCTCGGAGACTTCAGGTACTGCGACATCCCACCAGAAACCGCCGGTTTCCGGCGTCGGATAGGGGTCTGTATTGATGACGATGACGGTCGTGACCGTGGCATTGCGTGCTTCTATCAGCGCTTCTTCCAGTTCGCTGATGGAAGAGACCTTGATGGCCTGTGCACCCATGGCGGCGGCATGGGCGGCAAAGTCGATCTGTGACGGGTTCACATGCACGGTGTGATCGAGAAGATTGTTGAATTCGGCGCCGCCTGTTGCCATTTGCAGGCGATTGATACAGCCATAGCCGCGATTGTCAGTCAGCACCACGGTGATCTTGATACCCATGGTAACGGAGGTTGCCAGTTCCGAATTGGCCATCATGTAGGAGCCATCACCAACCATCACGATCACATCGCGTTCCGGCTCGGCCATCTTGATGCCAATGCCGCCGGCAATTTCATAGCCCATGCAGGAGTAGCCATATTCCATGTGGTAGGACATGGGGCGACCGGCTTTCCAGAGCTGGTGCAATTCACCGGGCATGGTTCCGGCGGCGCACATGACGACAGTATTTTCCTGTGCCGCCCGCTGGACTGCACCGATGACCTGCATGTCGGTGGGCAGTTGATTGTTGTTTGATGGGGCCGCAGTGAAACGGTCGGCCGCCTCGAACCATTTCGCTTTAAGGCTCTTGTCGGGTGTGCGGGCCTTGTGGTTGCCGAGAGCAGCGCTCAATGCCTCAAGTCCGATTCTTGCATCGGCCACCAGCGACAGGGAACCATGTTTATGGCTGTCATAGGGCTGCACATTGAGTGAAAGCAGCTTGCGTCTTTCGCCCCGGAAGAGAGCCCATGAGCCGGTGGTAAAATCCTGAAAGCGGGTGCCGACGCCGATCACCAGATCGGCTTCTGCGGCAAGCGCATTGGCACTGTCCGAGCCTGTAACACCGACAGGGCCGAAGTTCAGTTCATGATCCCATGGCAAGGCGGACTTGCCCGCCTGTGTCTCCACGACAGGAATTTGATGTTTTTCAACGAAGTTGCGCAATGCATCATGCGCGAAGGAATAATGTACACCGCCGCCTGCAATGATCAGCGGCTTTTGCGCGGCCCTGATTGCGGCAACTGCCTCATCAAGCTCATGCACATCCGGGGCAGGGCGACGCCAGTACCAGATCCTGGGTGCAAAAAACTCCTCTGGCCAGTCATAGGCTTCAGCCTGAACATCCTGACAGAAGGCAAGTGTTACCGGGCCGCAATCGGCAGGATCCGTCATGGTACGAAAAGCGCGCGGCAAAGCGGTGAGCAATTGTTCCGGACGGCTGATACGGTCAAAATAACGGCTGACGGGGCGGAAACAGTCATTGGCACTCACCGTGCCATCCTGGAAATCCTCAATCTGCTGCAGGACAGGATCAGGGCCGCGATTGGCAAACACATCGCCGGGAATGAACAGAACCGGGAGGCGGTTGACATGTGCCAGTGCTGCCGCAGTGACCATATTGGTCGCGCCTGGGCCAATGGAGGAGGTGACGGCACAGGCACGTCGGCGGCCAAGCTGCTTGCTATAGGCAATGGCGGCATGCGCCATGGTCTGCTCATTATGTCCGCGCCATGTCGGCAATTTGTCACGAATGCCATAGAGCGCTTCCCCCATGCCGGCGATATTGCCATGGCCGAAAATGGCCCAGACACCGGCGATGAAGGGCACACCCTCCGGCGTAAGCTGGTTGGCCAGATAGCGAACCATGGCTTGCGCCGCTGTCAGTCTCACGCGTTTCATTCCTTCCTCCCGTCAGCCTTTCTCAGGGTATGAGAAAGGCTATACTCTTGTCCGATCGTGTCTGTGTCCTGCCTTAGGCCTGCGCAGGGCTGCGCACCTTGTCCCATATGGTGCAGAGCGCCCGATAGCGTTGTGTCATGTCGGCAATCGCCTGTTCGTCCGTTATCGTGCCGGCAAGCCATTTGCGTGCGGCCTCCCCGAAAATGGTGCGGCCAACTGCGAAACCTTTCACCAGATCAAATTCTGCCGCAATCCTGAGGCTGGCTTCCAGTTCGGCAATGGGCGCATCCAGACCGAGCACGACAATGCCGCGCGTATACGGATCATTGCGGACAATGGCTTCACAGGCATTCTGCCATGCCTGACGACTGCGCAGCGGTTCCAGTTTCCACCAGTCCGGATAGACGCCCAGTTCATAGAAGCGCTCGATAACGGCTGCCGTTGTCGTGTCATCGACCGGGCCGGATTTGGAACTGATGATTTCCAGCAGGAATTCCAGCCGGTTGCGCCGCGCTGCCGTAAACAGGCGCTGTACCGTTGCTTCCTGCTGTCGTTTCATCTCTTCGCTGTCATCCGGATGATAGAAGCACAGCACCTTGACGACATGCTCCAGCGGCCATTCGATCAGGCCACCGCAATCGACCCCGAGTTCAGGCTCCAGTTCCAGTGGACGCGATCCCGGCCATTCGGTTGGCCGGCCAATCCACAGCCCGGTTCCGGCAGCGCGATAAAGCGCATCGCGTCCGAGGCGGTGATCACACAAGATGCCATAGCCAGGCTGGTTGTTGGCAACCGCAAGGGCTGCATCAAGGCAAAGCTGCTTGAAGACCGCAATCCTGTCATTATCGGCACCCACCTCGCGGGCGATTTCTTCAAGCTGCAGGCGATGGTCAAAGGCAAAGACCCGCATATGCGGCCATTCAACTGTGCGATTGGTCGACCAGTGGATCTGCTCAAGCTTTTGATCCTTGCGCAGCGCCTTGTTCTTGATGCCCGTTTTCAGGAAATATTGCAGCTCTTCCCAGCTTGGATAGGCTGGCGTGCAACCATGACGGGAAACGGCAAAGGCGCCGCAGGCATTGGCATATTTGAGGCTGGTCGACCAATCTTCGCCCCTGAGCCATCCACGCAAGAGACCTGACATGAAGCCGTCACCGGCGCCGAGGACATTGAACACCTCAATCGGAAAAGCCTGACCGCTCTGGCCTTTCTCAATGTCGTCGGGAATATCGCCTTCAAACAGGACGGCGCCCCTGGAGCCGCGCTTGCAGACCAGCACGGCCTTGGTCACCTTGCGGACATTCTTGAGCGCCTGCAGCGTATCGGTCGTACCACCGGCAATGTGGAATTCCTCCTCGGTGCCAACGATCAGATCGAACAAATGCAGGGTGGATTGCAGCTTGCTTGTGACTGCGTCAGAGGCAATGAAACGGTTTTCTCCATCGCCATGCCCCGAAAGTCCCCAGAGGTTGGGGCGGTAGTCAATGTCGAGTGCAGTTCTGCTGCCGTTATCGCCTGCAAGCCTGAGGGCCTTGAGAACCGCTGCTTCCGTGCGCGGATGCGACAGATGGGTGCCGGTGGCAACAACACATTCCGCCTCGGCAATGAAATCAGGGTCGATGTCATCCTCACACAGCGCCATATCGGCGCAGTTTTCCCGATAGAAAATCAGCGGAAACTGTTCCTGATCACGAATGCCAAGAATGACGAGAGCGGTCAGGCGTTCCGGATCGGTGACGATCCCGCGTGTGTCCACGCCTTCGCGCTGCAGCTCACGCAACAGAAAACGCCCCATGTGCTCATCGCCCACGCGGGTAATCAGGGCAGATTTCAGGCCAAGCCGCGCCGTGCCTGTGGCAATATTGGTGGGGGAACCACCAACATATTTGTTGAACGAGGCCATGTCCTCCAGCAGGCCCCCGATCTGCGCACCATATAGATCAACGGACGAGCGTCCTATTGTTATCAAGTCCAGTCGCTTCACCGTTGCCTCCCTCATAATTCCACCGGTAATGCATGTCTGGCAGAAGCTGACATATGTTAAAAATTCCATTTTTGATTAAAATAGATTTATTATTCTATTTCAAGTTAAAAGATGGAATTTCCAGCCTTGTTATGCGGTGTGTTTGCTGCCAACGGCGACTGCGAGCGTTATTGCGAGGCACAGCGTGGCCGAAAGGGCACGGAACGAGCCAAAATCCACTTCGGAAACGAGGAGAGAATGTTTGGCAAATTTGCACATTGGACTGACGATGGTGTCCGTGATGGCGATGACATCGATTCCTTTTTGGGCGCTGGTCTTGCACAGGTCGATGGTTTCCGGGGAATAGGGGGAGAACGTAATGCCCAGCACGACATCACCCGGGCGGATGGTGTGGCGATTGTCCAGCTTGCCAACGGTTGAGTGCAGCACTGCGGGAATTTGCATTTTCTCAAAGGCATAGGCCAGATAGCTGGCAACCGGAAAGGCGCGGTTCAGTCCGATGATATGAATCAGTTCTGCCTTGGCGATGCAATCGACGGATTGCTCCAGCGCCTGCACTTCCACGGTCTTGAGTAGGCTTTCAATTGATGTGCGCGCGGCTTCTGCAAATTCAGCCAGCAGGGCTGGAGCGCTGTTTGCTGCGGTTTTGCGCAAATGCTCAAGCCGCGTATTATAGTCGGGCCAGCCGCCCGAATAATTTTCACGAAACAGCTTCTGCATTTCCGAATAGCCCGAAAAGCCGAGCATTTGACAAAAGCGCATGAAGGCAGAGCTTTGTACCCCTGCGCCTTCAGCCATTTCCGCAACGGTGGAAATGGCAATGCGGTCCTGGTTGGTGGCAACATAATCGGCGCATTGTTTGAGCCTTTTCGGCAAGCGATCGGCAATATCCAGAAGCCTTTGCTCAAATTCCTTGACGCTGCTTGGTGGGGTATTGTTTGATTCTTGGGGGACGCTCATGCTGGCATGTACCTCTGGGGAAAATTTCCGTGCATATTTTATATTGCAAAGCGACAGAATGGAATAAATATTCTATATGATTTCTACCTGTCTTGGGGATGTTCGCATTGTTGTGCAGCCTCTTGCTTTGTAAACGTCGGGGGATGCAGCAATTGATCATGGCTTTGTGCCGGCCTTTGTCCGGCCAATATGCTGAAACAATTCGTACATCTCGGCGTGTGAGCTGAAAGGCCGATTGATCCGGGAGACCATATCGTGATCTGGTCTTCATTCGCGTTGTTGTCGTCTGCCCTGTCACATTTCCATTGTTCGGCTTTCTATAGGCGATTGTGAACAGCCAAGAAATTGAAAATTCATGGGTTCAATTCCTTCCATGGCCTGATGTCCGGGGCTGAAACCTTACGCCTTTCTGTGCAGGACTAAACAGCAAGTTTGTGCATGCATGGCTGATACAGGGATCATGGAACTGTCTGGGTGAGAAGGCGACAATGGCTGATCAAGCAGCAACGGAAATGGAGTTGGGAAAGCGCTATTGTTTGGTTTGTTCCGCATGTTGTGTCGCAATCCACACCAGAATGATCAGGGAAAGAGACCCGTGATTGAACTATCATGCTCGTGATTGGGGAGCCGATGCGCTATCAAACAGACGAAGCTCCACATGCAAGGACAGATTGAGAAAGGCTGGAAAATGTAACCGGGGTTTTGATGGAGGCTCAATCATGAAGTCCAGAAACGCAATGGCCAGGTTGAGCTGATCGGGAAGCGAAACCCCATGGCGTAGCTTGTGCCGGTCAACGCACGGCCCATCTTGTCTAAAGATGAGTGCACGCTGCATCAGGTTTGAGATGGGACGGCTCAGGAAGCCTGTTTGTCCCCATCCCGTGGCATTCTGTATTTGATAAGCAGCATCCAGGCGCAATAGGAGCCGATCGCGCCAAAGATAAGTGCCCAGAGATCTTCCCCATTTGAGAATTCGAACATGGCCCAGGCGAAAATGGCAAGCACAATGGCAACCCTGACCCAGAGTGGTCGGAAAAACGGATGGTCGGTTTCAAGTATGCGCATGAGTGGTGCCTGCATTCTTCGGTTGAGGCTGACTGTGCCCATTTCTGCAGCGAGGATGGGCATCGTCTGACCCCAACCGTATCATGCATGTCATGGTTATGCATGAAACGGTCAAGGTAAAGGCTATCGCTTTCATGGCCTGAAAGCTTTTTGATGGCAATGCACGGCAGATTATGCCTTGTCAGACCGTTCCGCCGAGCGAGCCTTCGAGGGCGGCAAGTTCCTGGCCGCCAGCCATCATGTCCTGCAGTTCCTCGGCCTTGATCTCGCCACGCTTGGCGGTGCCGAGTGTGCGGCCACGGTTCAGCACGGTGAAGCGGTCTCCGACTGCAAGTGCATGGCGGACATTGTGGGTGATGAAGACTATGCCGATGCCATTCTTGCGCACCTTGTCGATGGTGGCGAGCACATTGGCGGTCTGACGCACGCCAAGCGCCGATGTCGGCTCATCCAGGATCAGCACTTTCGCACCGAAATAAACTGCACGGGCAATGGCAACGGTCTGACGTTCCCCGCCCGAGAGCGTGCCGACTGCCTGATCGGGCGAGCGCAGGCGGATGCCCATTTTCGCCATTTCCTGCATGGTGATGGCATTGGCATGCTTGAAGTCGAACAGCTCGAACGGACCGAATTTTTTGGTCGGCTCACGTCCCATCCAGAAATTGCGCGTCACTGACATCAGCGGGATCATCGCCAGATCCTGATAGACCGTGGCGACGCCCGCTGCCATCGCGTCACGCGGGCTTGAGAAGGTGACTTCCCTGCCTTCGACCAGAATCTTGCCGCGGGTTGGCTTGTGCACGCCGGACATGGTCTTGATGAAGGTGGACTTGCCTGCACCATTATCGCCGAGGAGACAGTGGCATTCGCCGGGCAGGACAGAGACCGATACACCTGCCAGTGCAATGACCGGGCCAAAATGCTTTTCGATATCAATCAGTTCGATCAGAGGTGTGGTCATATCACCGTTCTCCCGTAATCATGCGGCGGATATAGGTGTTGAGAATGACCGCCAACAACAGAATGACGCCAAGGAACACGCGGAACAGCGAGCTTTCGACCCCGGCAAAGAACAGGCCCTGTTGCACGACGCCGAAGATCAGCGCACCAAGGGCTGCACCGATGACCGAACCATAGCCACCCGTCAGCAAGGCGCCGCCGATGACCACCGAAATGATGGCCTCGAATTCCTTGAGCAGGCCACGGTCTGCCGCAGCCGAGCCGAATTCCATCACCTGACATGTGGCAAGGATGGTGGCGCAGAAGGCGGAGAACATGAACATCAGGATTTTGACCCTGTTCACTGGTACGCCGACATAGCGTGCGGCCTGCGCGTCACCACCGGAGGCGAAGATCCAGTTGCCGAAGCGTGTGCGGGTGAGAAGAATATGCGCGAAAGCGGTAAGACCCAGTGCCCAGACGATCAGCATGGGTATGCCGTCGATCACTGGCTGGCCTGCCCGGGCGCCGGCGACATATTTGTCAATCAGGCCGATATCGGCAAGCCAGGTAAAGAGAGAGCCAAGAATCTTTCCGCCGAACAGCCAGGCAACAGGGTCGCCTTGAGCAACTTCCGCAACGCCGCCGATAATGGTTTGACGGGTCGTGGCGATGGCGCCGAAAATCGTAAGGCCGCGCAGGATGAAAAGAAAGGCAAGCGTGACAATGAATGATGGCAGGCCGGTCTTGATGACGAGATAGCCATTGAGCGCGCCGATCGCAAGCGCGATGGCAAAGGCAACAAGGATTGCAAACCAGACCGGATAGCCCCAGGTCACCGACATGCATGCAATGACAATGCCGGTAAAGCCGATCATTGAACCGACAGACAGGTCGAATTCTCCAGCGATCATCAAAAGGCACGCGCCGACAGCAATAATGACAAACTGGGCCGACACAACCGACCAGTTCATGATGCCCTGAGGCGCGAACATGCCGGTGCCTCTGGCAACGATCAGGAAGAATGTGAAAACGAGGATTGTGCCGCAGATGGCGCCGAGTTCAGGGCGGATCAGGGCCTTGCGCCAAGCCGGCATCTCTTTGATGCGTTCGTCTTTGACCAGTTCGATGACGCTTGCAGCGTCATTCTGCTGGGGCTCTGGCTGGATGTGTGTCATCCGTGATCTCCAAATGTCCTGGCATACGCCGCCCTTGCGGCGTGCGCGTACCGTGCTGGTTGCGGGATTTGGATGGGGGAGGGGGCTGGCCATCACTCCCCCTGTTCGCGTTTACCGGTATTCGCCGGCAAACTTTTCAACGAGTGCGATATTGTCCTTGGTCACGAAGCCTGGACCCGAGTTGATCGAGTTGCCCGGTACCACGCCATAGCGTGCGTAGTTGGTCAGGATGACCACGGGGAGGTAGCCCTGGAGATAGGGCTGCTGGTCGATGGCGAAGGTGATCACACCGCTCTTGATGGCCTTTGCGATTTCAGGGGACAGGTCGAACGTGCCGAAATGGATAGTGCCTGCCTTGCCGGCCTCGGTGAGTGCGGCGATTGTCGGTTCAGCCGAGTTCGGACCCAGCGTCAGGATGCCGTTGGTATCCGGATTGGTCTGGAGATAGGCCAGCACCTTCGACTTGATTTCCGCCGGATCCAGACCCGAATCGATCATCTGGCTGCCGAGCTCGACACCGAGCGCGTCGGCATAGCCCTGGCAGCGTTCAACCGAAGCCGGGTTGGTGATGTAGTGGTTGACGCAGAGGAATTTGGTGACGCCGGCAGCCTTCGCCTTCTGGCCTGCACCGAAGCCCGCATCACGCTCCGGCTGGCCGACATGCATCAGGGCGCCGATTTTCTTCGACTGCTCTTCGGTGCCTGAGTTGATGGTGATGACAGGAATACCCTGAGCGACCGCATTGCTCAGCGGGCCGGACAGGACGTCGAAGTCGGCAATGGTTGCGATAATGCCATCTGGTTTGGAAGCGGTGGCTTGTTCAATGATGCGGGCCATGTCGGCTAGGTCGCCAGTCGGCGGATTGCGATATTCCACCGTCACGTTCATCTGCTTGCCGGCAACATTGATGGCATTCTTGATCGTGTTCCACCAGCTGTCGCTGTCCGGTGCATGGCTGACAAGTACAAACCGTTCACCATCTGCTGCAGCGGGGGCGGCAATGCCGACGAACATGGCGAAAGATGCCGCCAGTGTCAAAATGGTCTTCTTCATCTGTTCCTCCCTTGAGTGGCTCAAAAGATATTCTGCGCTCTATCCTCCGGCAGAATGCCTTTATGGAATTTATATTCCATTATTTGATAAAATCAACGATAATGTTCCAAAATTTGATGATCGCGCTCTTGCTCCCAACTTCTTTGAGAGGGCAAGAAGGCTTCATCCACATATGCACAGGCTGAAATTGCGGTCTTGAACACGAAACAGGCAGTTTCTCTGTGACCTTGCCGGTGGAGGGGGAACCACGCCGTTATGGAAAGAGTCATGGCAGAAGGTCCAGCAGGGGGGGCGGTGTTGACGTGTTGTGCATGAGCGGCCAGCACGGACAGGTCTGACAGCAGCTGATGGTTCCAGTTGGAACAAGCGCCCTTGACACGATCCATTTTCTCTGATTTTGGAATAATTATTCCGTTTTGGGGCAGTTGGAGTCGCCTCGATCCAGTACAGACAACGGAATTTGAGGGAGGACAGCGTGAGCATCAGATTAGCACTTCTCGGCGCCGGCCGTATCGGCCGCGTTCATGCGGCAGCCATTACGGCTGATCCGGATGCGTCATTGGTGGCGGTGGCTGATCCATTCAGGGAAGCGGCAGAAGCCGTCATAGCCCGTTTTGGCGGCACGCTTCGCAGCATTGATGAGATCGAGCAGGCAGAAGATATCGACGCTGTCATCATCTGCACTCCGACTGACACCCATGCGGATCTGATTGAGCGTTTTGCCCGTGCCGGCAAGGCGATCTTTTGTGAAAAGCCGGTTGATCTTTCGATCGCGCGCGTGCGCCAATGCCTCAAGACGGTCGAAGAGACGGGTGCGACGCTGATGATTGGCTTCAATCGCCGGTTTGATCCGCATTTCCGCGCCGTGCGCAAGGCCATTGATGATGGCAAGATCGGCGATGTCGAGATGGTGCAGATCGTCTCTCGCGATCCTGGCCCGCCGCCGGCAAATTATATCACCGTCTCGGGCGGCATTTTCCGCGACATGACAATCCATGATTTCGACATGGCGCGTTTCCTGCTGGGCGAAGAGCCGGATACGGTCTTTGCCACGGCTTCGGTGCTGGTCGATGCAGAGATCGGTCGTCTTGGCGATTTCGACAGCGCTTCTGTGACGTTGACAACGGCTTCAGGCAAGCATTGCACCATTTCCAATTCACGTCGCGCTGTTTATGGCTATGACCAGCGGATTGAAGTGCATGGCTCAAGGGGAGCTGTATCGGCCGAAAACCAGCGCCCGGTCTCGATTGAAATTGCTACTGCCGAAGGTTATTTGCGTCCGCCTCTGCATGATTTCTTCATGACACGCTATACGGCTGCCTATGCGGCTGAAATTGCCGCCTTCATCGCCGCGGTTAAGGAGAAAAGGAAGCCAGATCCGTCCGGTGCGGATGGGCTTGCGGCCCTGCTTCTGGCGGAAGCAGCAATCAAGTCGATTGCCGAGCGCCGTGCCATTCGTCTTTCCGAGATAGAGGGCTGAACATGAGCACTATCGGTATCGGTCTGATTGGCACTGGTTTCATGGGCAAGTGCCATGCGCTGGCCTATGGCGCGGCAAAGGCAGTCTTTGGCGACATTCCAACACCGCGCCTTGAGCTTCTTTGCGAAACGCCGGCCGACAAGGCGGCAACGATGGCGGAGCAGTTCGGCTTTGCCCGATCGACCGATGACTGGCATGTGCTGATCAATGATCCTGCGGTTGATATTGT
This sequence comes from Daeguia caeni, assembly GCF_042653845.1. Classification (NCBI taxonomy): domain Bacteria; kingdom Pseudomonadati; phylum Pseudomonadota; class Alphaproteobacteria; order Hyphomicrobiales; family Brucellaceae; genus Daeguia; species Daeguia caeni. Next base: position 112,381 of record NZ_JBHSEL010000124.1, read on the forward strand.
CTGCGTGACGACGCCCAACAAGCTGCATGCCGAGATCGCGATTGCCGCCCTTGCGGCAGGCAAGCATGTCCATTGCGAAAAGCCGATGGCTCTGACGCTGGACGAAGCCGAGGCAATGGCGCGGGCCGCAGAAGCAGCGAAGGGCAAGACGATTGTTGGCTACAATTATATCCGCAATCCGGCCTTCCAGCATGCGCGCAGGCTGATTGCAGAAGGCGCGATTGGCCGGGTCATTCATTTTCGCGGTTTTGTGGATGAAGACTATCAGGCTGATCCTGATCTGCCCTGGACATGGCGGGCGACCAAGGCTGAAGCCGGTCTTGGCGCTCTCGGTGATCTCGGGTGTCACATGATCAGCATGGCGGTGGAGCTGATGGGGCCAATCCGCAGCGTGATTGGCGATATCCGCACCGTGCATGCCATGCGGCCTTCCCCTGATGACGGAACGCACAAGCCGGTTGAGAATGAGGATATAGCCTCGGCTATAGTCGAGTTTGCCAATGGCGTGCAGGGACTGTTCTCCACCTCGCGGTCGGCCTGGGGACGCAAGAACCGTATGGCCGTCGAGGTGCATGGTGCGCAGGGTATGATCTGCTTTGATCAGGAGCGGATGAACGAATTGCAACTCTACCAGAATAGCGGCGACAAGGCGATGCAGGGCTTTCGCACCATCATGACCGGCCCGGTGCATGAGCCTTACGGCCATTTTGTCCCGGCCTCCGGCCATCAGCTTGGCTTCAATGATCTCAAGACCATCGAGGCGGCAGCTTTCCTGCGAGCGATTGCAGGCGGAGCGGAGGCCTATCCGTCATTCCAGCAGGCGCTGCAATTTGAACGGGTCATACATGCCATTGCCACATCCGATGGACAGCGTGTCATGCTCTGACGCCTTGTTCGTGGACAGACAAGACATTGCTTAACTTAACAAGTTAATCAATGTCTTGGGCGGGTTTTGCCTGATCGCAGTTCCAGGAAAAGTGGGCACCGGTTTTCCGTCTGGAACTGCGAAACATGACCCAGCAGTTTCGGGGAAAATGGACGCCGATTTCCGTCGGGAACTGTGAAATAGCAACATGTTGAGGGTAATCGGCGGTTCCGTGAAAATCTGAACTGCTTTAATGGTGGCGATGCGGCATGGACGTTCGTATAGCCTATTCTGTTGTTGCCATGGTCCAGTTCCTGATGCGTGCAACGGCTTCTTCAAGCGTATCGGCCTGTTTTGCAAAGCAGAAGCGCACATGGCTGATGACATCCCGGTTTTCATAGAAAAATGACATGGGAATGGTGGCAACGCCTGCCTCACGCGTCATGCGCTGGCTGAAGGCGAAGTCGTCTTCTTCGAATGGATTGTCGCCAATATCTGCCAGGGCGAAATAGGTCGCGGCCACATTTGCCACTTTGAGCCCGGCATTGCGCAGCCCGTCAAGCAACAGGTCGCGCCGGGCCTGAAGATTGTTGCGAAGGCCTTCGAAATAGCTGTCCGGAAAACGCAATCCCGCGGCGACGGCTGCCTGCAGGGCAGGCGGGGTTGAGAAATTGACATATTGATGCGCGCGCATGATGGGGGCAAGCAGGCGCTTGTCGGCAGTGACATAGCCAACCTTCCAGCCGGTCAGCGAGAAAGATTTGCCCGCCGATCCGATCCGCACGACGCGGTCGCGGATTTCCGGCAAGGACAGCAGCGATATATGACACATGCCATCAAAAACCAGATGGTCATAGACTTCGTCAGCAATGGCAATCAGGTCGTGCTCCAGCATCAGATCTGCAATGAAGCGGAGTTCTTCCAGCGTGAAGACCTTGCCAGTCGGGTTCATGGGATTGTTGAGGACGATGGCGCGCGTCTTGTTGCTGATGACATCGCGCATTGCGTCAAAGGGCAGATGCCAATGGGGTGGCCGCAAACGCACCGTCACAGGCAGCGCACCAGCGCGCCGGATGATGGGCGCATAGGAGTCATAGGCGGGTTCGATGATGATGACTTCATCGCCTTGCTGAAGCAGGGCAAACAGACTGTCTGCCAGTGCTTCAGTGGCGCCTGATGTGATCAGGACTTCCTGCTCCCAGTCGATTTCAAGGCCAAAGAAACGCCGTGCATTTTCTGCTACCGCCTGTCGCAGCGTGGGTAGCCCCATCATGGAGGGGTATTGATGCGGGCCATCTGCCAGTGCCTGTCTGGCCGCCTCAATCATTTCCTGTGGTTCAAGCGCTTCCGGAAATCCCTGTCCCAGATTGATGGCCTTGCACTCTGTGGCAAGCCTCGACATGACTTCAAAGATCGACGTGCCTATGTCTTCAAAGACCGGGTGTGCCATCGCATTCCTCTTGTTTGTTGATTGAGCTGCGCTTCAGCGCACCTTGTATTTCATTACAGCCTCGTAAAGCGACGCGCCCTCATCCATGAATGCCTGCATTTCCTTTTCGATCCGCAACAGTTCTGCTGATTTTTTCGCAATGTCTTCAGCATGTTCCGGTGGGATGACGATTACACCATCGCGGTCGCCGAGAATGATGTCCTCAGGGCGGACATAGACGCCGCCGCAGATGACCGGCTCATTGGCAATGGTCGTGGCAAAACGATGCTGGCCAGCACGCACTGATGCACCTTGCGCGAAAACCGTAAGCCCATAACCCTCCATTTCTTCCACATCGCGCAACGCGCCATCCGTCACCATGCCGACAGCGCCAAGATGGCTGGCACGATGTGCCATGTTGCCACCCCAATTTGCATTGCTGGCAATGCCCTGCGTGGCAATGACAATGACCGAGCCGGCTTTGCAGCCATCAATGACCTGCTGGATGGCAAATCCATAGTCGCCGGCCATTTCCGCCTGGCCGGCATTGCTGGTGATGGGGGTGCGTCCAATGGTGCGGGCACGCCCCAGAAGCTTGGAGCCGGTGACAAGCCGTACGATTGGATCCATGGCACTGTCCTTGAGGCCAAGTGCATACATGGCATCTGAAACCGTGGCGGGCTGAAATGGAGCAAAGGCAGCTGCTACAGGATCATCCTTGAGTGTCTGAAGAATCCGTGTGCCCATGCGAGCCTCCTGAACTGTTATCGGAAAGGATGGTAAAGGGGTGAGTTTCATCCCTTCAGGGCCATTCATGGCTTAGCTTCCCTGTGTTTCGGTGATCGGGCCGGTAAACACGTCTTTCCAGCTTTCCGGTGCCTGTTTCAGGTCGCCAAGCTCAACCATGAGTTCTGCCACCTTCATCAAACCATTGGGCACAGTGGCATAGTCATCGCGCACCGCGGTGATGACTGCTTCCAGCTCTTGTTGCGACAGCGGCGATTTTTCCGCAGCCATATAGAGTTTTGTTGCCTCTTTCGGGTCATCAAGGATGAGCTTGTTTGCGCGGTTGAGTGTCTCGATGATGACGGCCGGAATGTCGGGATTCTTGTTGTAAACCGGCTCAATGGCGCCAATAAAGGCATTGGTGGTGGCAGGATCGGCAAATTCGCGCGAGGTGGTGAGAAGATGCACACGCGGGGATTTGGCGACGAATTCCGAATAGGGCGAAATGCCCATATAGACCTGAATGGAGTCTGTCTTGGTGAGTGCGCTGACCGCTTCCGCATGCGGCAGGAGCACAAGCTGATTGTCAAAACGATGCGCCTGATCCTTGCCGAAATAATGCTGGGCGGCAAGCTTCACATAAAGCGCCTGTGCGCTCTTGGGGCCCTGTACGGCGATCTTGTCATCCGGGCCGATGTCGGCAAAGCTCTTGATGCGGTCCGTATTGGAAAAGACAGAGAATTTACCTTTCCAATAGGCAGAAATGCCACGGAAATTCACATTGTCGCGGGTCTTGGCCCAGGTGTTGAGTAGCGCCTGATTGCCCATGGTGCCGAACTGCACTTCCTGGCTCAAGATGGCGTCAATCAACAGCGTGGCAACATTGATGCGGCGGATATTGAAACTGGCATCCGAAACGCCCAGTTCCTTTGCCGTCTTGTTGAAGAGATCAAGCTGTTCCGCCACGCAATAGGGCAGAAAAGGCAGGCCGGGATTGATGCCGATCGTGATGTCGCGCGTTGCAGCCAGCGCCGGCATGCCGAGCCCTGCAGAAAGCAGGGCGCCAGTACTTGTGGCAAGAAAACCACGCCGGTTCATTCTGAAAGCTTGTGTCATGATCATCTCCTGGAAATCAGCTTTGCGCTTCAGCGGAAAAGGGTTGCGGCGAGCCAAGCTTGCCGGGATTCATGATGCCATTCGGGTCAAAGGCCTGTTTGAGTGCGATCATGCTGTCGAGCGCCGGCCCATGCTCAAGATGCAGGAATTTGAGTTTGCCAAGGCCGACACCATGCTCGCCGCTTGCCGTACCGCCGCTCTTGAGAGCGCGTTCGACAACCCGTGCGGCAAGGCGTTCCGCCTCGCGGATTTCGTGCTCGACACCGGGCATGACCAGATAATTGACGTGGAAATTGCCGTCGCCGACATGGCCATTGATCTTGGTGCGCAGGAATGACTGGTCCGCATCCGCGCGTGCGGCGAGAATATTGTCTGCCAGCGCGGAAATCGGCACACAGGCATCCGTCACAAAATTGGCCGAGCCCGGACGCAAGGCGCGCGTTGCATGGCTGGAATCATGTCTGGCCTGCCAGAGGCGCTGGCGCTCATCCGGATGTGTTGCCCAGACAAAGCCGGCGCTGCCATTTTCATGGGCGATTTGCTCGACAATTTCGGCCTGCTCCCTGATGCCTGCTTCCGTTCCATGAAACTCAAGGAAGAGTGTTGGAGCAACTTTGAGGTTGAGTTTTGAGTAATTGTTGGCCGCTTCAATGGCGACTTCGTCCAGAAACTCGATCCTCGCCATCGGTACACCGGATTGCATGGTGGCGATCACGGTATCAACTGCTCCCTTGAGTGAGGTAAAGGTGCAGACGGCAGATGAAATTGCAGCCGGAATCGGATGCAGGCGCACCGTGACTTCCGTGATGATGCCAAGCGTTCCTTCAGAGCCGACAAAGAGTTTGGTGAGATCATAGCCGGTGGAAGACTTGCGGGCACGGGTGCCTGTGCGGATGACCTTGCCATCCGGCAGAACGACTTCCAACGCCAGGACATTTTCCCGCATTGTGCCATAGCGAACGGCATTGGTGCCGGAGGCGCGGGTGGAGGCCATGCCGCCGATGGAAGCATCTGCCCCCGGATCAACCGGAAAGGTCAGCCCCGTTGCCCGTAAATGTTCATTGAGCTGCTTGCGGCGCACACCCGGCTGCACCACGGCATCAAAGTCTTCCTCATGCACGGCCAGGATCCTTGACATGCCAGAAAGATCAAAGGAAATGCCGCCATGTGGGGCATGGGTCTGGCCTTCGATCGAAGTGCCCGTGCCATAGGGGATGACCGGGGTGCGGTTCCGGTTGCAGATGGCGAGAGCCTGGCTTACTTCCGCAGTGCTTTCCGCAAAGAAAACTGCATCCGGCAACATGGCCGGAATATAGGACAGGTCATCGCCATGATGCCGGCGCACGGCCTCGGCACGTGAAACGCGTGCACCAAACAGGGCTTCCAGCTCACTAATCGTCTTTTCGATATTCGCCATGCTCTTGCCAGTCCTTGCCGTCTAGAGACGGAAGGAGATGCCTTTCCGTTCCATCACTGCGTTGAGGTTCAGCATGTCCCAGGTCGTATTGCCTTGAAGCAGGGCGGCACGGAAACGCTCTTCCTTCCTTTCGCGCTCGGCCGAAGTCTCTGCCGTTTCGGCAATCAGCGCCCTGGGAATGACAACGACACCATCATCATCGCCGATGATGAGATCGCCCGGCGAAACCAGTTCACCACCCACGACGACAGGCTGATTGAGTTGCCCCAGCGTTTCCTTGACCGCCCCCTTGATCGAAATGGAGCGACTGAAGACCGGAAAGCCGAGCCTGCTGATTTCACTGGAGTCACGCACGCCGCCATCGACAACCAGGCCGGCAATGCCCTTGCCTTTGGCCGCACTGGCCATGACATCGCCAAACAGGCCCTGTTCGGTGAAACCGGCTGCGGCACAGACGATCACGTCTCCGGGTCTGGCCAGTTTGAGGGCTGCATGCAGGGTGAGATTGTCACCCGGCGGGCAGGCGCAGGTAAAGGCAGGCCCCAGCACGCGCATGCCGTGGCGGATTGGCTTGATGGCAGAATCAAGGGCGCCCTTGCGCCCCATGGCCTCATGGGCCGTTGCCGCGGTTACGGTCCTGTAACGAGCCAGCAATGCGTCCGTCAGAGTAAAGTCGCTCATTTGAGTGCTCCGTATTTAGCGGGTGACGTTGGCAACGCCCCAAACGTAGTTCTTGCGTGGAAATTCTTCCCAATACTGTCGCATGTCCTTGTGCGGGAAATCCTTGTAGGGACGGCGCTGCAGGGCATCGATATCGATGTCGACGCCAAGGCCCGGCGCGGTTGGAAGATCAACCCAGCCCGCTTCCATGGTAAGACCCGGAGCGGCAATTTCCGCACAGGCGTCAGACAGGTTGATGAAACACTCCGCAATCAGGAAATTTGGGATGAGGGCAGACAGATGCACTGTCGCGGCAAGGCCGATGACCGGGCTGTTATAGTTGTGCGGGCTGATGGCAACGGCATGCGGATGAGCAAGGGCTGCGATGTCGAGCATCTGCAGAATCCCGCCGACGGCGCAGACATCCGGGTTCAGGATATCGGCCGCGCGCTTTTCAAGGACCTGCGCAAATTGTTCCTTGGTATAGAGCGTTTCGCCGGTAACGACTGGAGTTGAAATTGCGTGGCGGACTTCTGCCACAAGATCAATATTGTCGGAAAGGCAGGGCTCCTCATAGCAGAAAATATTGAACTCTTCGAGCCGGCGCGCAACCCGTGTTGCATGATGGGGCGCGACACGGCGATGGGCATCGATGAGCAGATCCATCTCCGGTCCTACGGCCTCACGCACGGCACGGACATTCTCGACGGCATAATCTTCTTCTTCGCGTGTAATGAATGTGCGCCATGGGCCTGGGAAAGGATCCCACTTCAAGGCGGTAAAGCCCATTTCCTTGACCTTCAGCGCGCGCTCAACCGTCTGCTCGATATTGGTGACGCCATACCACCAGCCATTGGCATAGATGCGAACCTTTTCACGCACGGGACCGCCGAGGAGATTATAGACCGGCTGTCCGGACAGCTTGCCGACAATGTCCCAAAGGGCGATTTCGATGGCGCTCCATGCGCAGAGAAAATCAACCGATGTGCGGCGGATGGCGAAATCATCGAACATGATCTGCGCCATATGCCGGATCGTATAGGGGCTGCGGCCGACGAGATAGGGCGCCATGGACCTGACATATTGCTCGACGACCTTCTCTTTCTTGACGCCGACATAGGCCTCGCCCCAGCCATGGGTTCCATCCGATGTCTCGACCAGGACAAAGAGCAGGTTCTTGCCGCTGCCGGGATGGAACAGGAAAGTTTCAATAGACTTTATTTTTATCATCTTGTCCTCATGACTTCAGCCGGTTGATGGGGATGTCGGCGCTCAAAAATTGACTGCGACACCCTTGGCCTTGAGAAAGCCGCCGAGATTGTTGAAGTCCCAGGGCATCTGTCCGGTCCCGATGGCGGCGATGATCCTGTCTTCGATTGCAGCGCGTCTGTGGCAGGCTTCGAGTACGGTTGCAGCCGTCTCAATCGGCACCACGACAACGCCATCGGCATCGCCAATGATGAGGTCGCCGGGGCGAACGAGAACGCCGCCAAGTACAACCGGCTGATTGAGTGGGCCGAGCACTTCCTTGACTGTGCCCTTCATGCAGACATTGGCAGCAAAGACAGGAAAGCCGACCGCGATAATGGTGAGCCTGTCACGGACACCACCGTCCGTTACCAGACCCGCAAGGCCGCGTCCCTTGCCACAACTTGCCATCACGTCGCCAAACATGCCCTGTTCGGTGGCGCCCATGGCATTACAGACCAGAACATCACCGGGCTTGGCCATCTTGAGTGCGGCATGCAGCGTGAGGTTGTCGCCGGGCTCGCAGACGCAGGTGAAGGCCGGGCCCGCAATGGTGGAGTTGGGGTCGATAGGCTTGATCGATGCGGCAAGCGCGCCTGTGCGGTTTTGCGCGTCAAACACCACGGCAGAACCAAAAGCAAGGAGCGCCTTGCTTAATGCGATTGCTTCATCACGTATTGCGGATGAGGTCATCCAAGTCTCCATTGCTTCAATTTATCGTGCAGTTTCAGTATCTTGTTGTGCGGCCCCGGGAAGTTCGGCCTCAAGAATGTCAAGTGCATGATTGAGAGAGGCAGGCTGTCTCCGTCCTGCGCGTTCCGTGGCCCTGCTTTCTGCGGTTTGACGCATGAGGTTGATGATTGCATCGGTCATGATTGGTGGGATGCCGGCCTCAAGCACGAGCTCGCGCGCCATCAGCACTTCATCGGCGCGGCGGGCAGCATGCACGACATGCGACTTCAACAGGATCTCTGCCGTGGCACGGGCCGTGCGGGCGTCGAGAAAGGCACAGAAACTGTCCAGTACTTCCTGCGTAATGTCTGAGCGTTCCGCCACGACCAGGGCCTCGACATAAAGCGCCTCCAACCCCTTGGCGAGAATGCTGCGGACGAGCTTTGTGCCGGCTGCAGCACCAATTGCCGACCCCAGAATGGAAATATCCATGCCAAGCGGTGTAAAGCTTGCAGCAAATGTTTCGGCATGGGCGCCGGAAGCAATGACTGGCACCTGATGGCCGGAGGCGGGAACAGAGCCGATGATGGCCGCATCGACATAATGGGCGCCGGCGGACTCAATAGAGGCAGCAGCTTCTATCTTGTGTCTGGGGGCGGCTGAAGAAAAATCGACATAGATGGCGCCCTGCGCGAGATGGGGAGAGACCGCCCATGCTGCATTGAGTGCTTGTGCAGGCGGCACCATGGCAAAGATCCAGTTTGCGGCAGAAAATGCTGCAAGGTCAGAGACAAGCCGCGTCCCGGAAAGAGCCGCGCGTTCATGCAGCCTTTTTGCGCCCGTGCCGCCATGCACGGATGGGGCATAGGCGGCGAGTTCCTTGAGCGCGCCTGCCGCAAAGCCAGTGGCGAAGAGCGATGCCGCTTCGCCAAAGCCCAGAAACATGAGGCGGATTGGTGCATGCACGGCCATCACCATTTGTCCGGAGAGATGATGGAGGCGCTTTCCTTGGCTGAAGCGCCGGACTGCAATGCGCCAAGCAGGCTTTTTTCCTTCTCGGCGACCTGTTTGGCGCGCAACAGCACTTCTTCACAAATATCCTGCGGGACAATGATGATCCCGTCGGAATCGCCAAGGATGAGATCGCCCGCCCAGACCTGAACCCCGGCAATATCGATCTTGCCATTGAATTCGAGCAGTTCCATGCGATGTTTGCCGGTGCGGGGTGTCGCGCCGCGCGCCCAGACAGGCAGTCCCATGCGCCGCATATTGTCGGTGTCGCGCACGCAGCCATCAACGACCACGCCGGCAAAGCCTTTTGCGGCAACCGCTGTTGCCATGATGCCACCGATATTGGAGGCATGCGGTACGGCGCTGCCGTCGATGACCATGACGTCCCCCGGTCTTGACAGGGTTACTTCGTCAATCGCGCCAAGCTGCGGTGTGGTTTTATGAGCGACATTATGGCCGACATTGAGACGGGCTGGCCCATGCTTGACCGTTACCGCCGGGCCGACCATGCGCTGACCCGGGACAAGCGGCGCAAGCACTGTGGTTGGGATGGCGCTGTCGACGCCATATTGATCGAGAATATCGGCGATGGAGGAGGTCAGATCCGGAAGCCTCTTGTAACGCTCGATGATGTCAGCCGCAGGCCGGGGGAAGTTGACAGCCTTGATCCGGTCAACCGGAATCAGGCCGAGCAACTGGCCTTCAAATGCCTTTAGTTCTTCTGCAACGGTTGGATTAGCGCTCAAGATGGCCTCCCGCGAATGAATGGATGAATTGACTGCTCATGCGATCGGCCTCGTGAACTTGCACAAGTGTTGCGCCATCTGTGCAATCTGTGCGGCGATGAAGTCGTCACGATAGGTGGCGGCATATTGCAGCGGGCGCATCACCATGCTGGTATGCACAATTGCGAGGCTGCCATAGGACTGGAAATAGTCGCGTGGCAGATAGGAGATGCCGAGCCCTTCACGCACCAGTTCCGCCAGCGCGATCATGCTGCTGCAGGTAATGGTCTGGCGCGCTGAATAGCCATGTTCGGCAAGCGTTCTTGTCACCGTGTGATGCAGGAGCGAGCCTTCGTTGAAGGTGAGCAGCGGAAGATTGGCAATATCGCGCGGCGACAGGATGCCCTTCTGTTCAAGCTGGAAATGCTCGCTGCACATCCATGCCGATTCAAGCGGCAGGAGATCGAGTGCTGTATGCTCGCTTTGATCATCATCGGCCATTTTGGGGCAGATGATGAGATCAAGCTTGTAGTCCCTGAACTTTGCCTGAAGTTCATGGGTCATGTTGATGCTGGTCTTGAGATTGATATTGGGAAAGCGTGCGGTAATTGCGCTGATCAGTTTCGGCAACCATGTAAGCGCCACCATTTCGGTGGTGCCGAGATGGAAGGAGCCGGAATAGCCATCATCGCTTTTGGCATATTGCTCGATCTTGCTGTGCAGACTCAAGATCGCTTCAAAATGCTCAAGCAGACCGCGCCCCCGCAATGTCAGTTGTGATACCTTGTGTGAACGCTCAAACACGGCAAAGCCAAGCGCCTGTTCCAGTTCCTGAATGCGCTTCGAGATGGTGGATTGGGTCGTATTCAGCCGTTCGGCCGCTGCATGAAAGCTGCCAAGCTTGTCTACCCAATGCGCCGCTTCAATCTGCTTGATCGTAACCATGTGTTCTGCCTGACAATTCGTGCGCGCTGAAGGTTCAGTGCTGCATGCCCCAACGACGAACAGTGACAGTCTCAATGCTGCGGAAGACAATCCCTTCCACGATCAGGCCGATGATGATGACGGTGAGCAGACCGGCAAAGACATTGGCCGTTTCCAGCGCATTACGGTTCTGGAAAATGTACCAGCCGAGACCGGCCGAATTGCCGGAGACGCCAAAGACGAGTTCGGCGGCAATGAGCGTGCGCCATGCAAAGGCCCAGCCGATCTTGAGGCCCGAAAGGATCGATGGAAAAGCCGCCGGAACCAGAATGTGGAAGACAAAGGCAATGCCTGTCAGACCATAATTGCGACCAACCATGCGCTGGGTCTGGCTGACGGAAAGAAAGCCAGTGAGCGTATTGAGAGACACCGCCCACAAGACAGAATGGACGATGACGAAAATCAGGCTGGTGACTCCAAGGCCGAACCACAGGAGCGCCAGCGGCAGAATGGCGATCGCCGGCAGGGGATTGAACATCGCGGTCATCGTTGCCAGTACATCGGTGCCAATGCGGGTGCTGATGGCAAGCGAGGTGATTACGGCCGATATGGCAATGGCCACGCAATAGCCAAGCAACAGAACCTTCATCGTGCCATAGACCGCGCTCACCAGAGCGCCAGAACGCATGCCCGCCCACCATGCTGCAACCGTTTCACTGAACGAAGGAAACATGAGCATATTGTCGGCATAACGCGCATAGGCTTCCCACAGCGCGGCCATGACGATGATCACCAGCAGGCGTCGCAGCCATGTCTTTTCGCTCAGGCGATCCCACAGGTTCAGTTGCTGGGTGATGTCGCCAATGGCGCCCGGGGCGACATTCTGATGTCGGATATCGGGACGGGCAGGTACTTCAACGAAATCATTGCGCTGCGAAGCCGTGATGTCAGCCATTGGCGACCTCCTGCTGTCCGAACAACATGCTGTTGATCTGTTTGTAGAAGGCAAGGAACTCATCGCTGCCGGTATGGTTGTAAGAAAAGCGGGTGGCGTCGAGCTCGGCGATGACCTGACCGGGATGCGGCGTCATGACGACAATACGGTTTGCCAGCAATATGGCTTCCTCAATTGAGTGGGTGACGAAGATCATCGAGAAACGGATTTCGGCCCAAAGATCGAGCAGCTCCTGCTGCATGCGCAGACGCGTCAGCGCGTCAAGGGCTGCAAATGGCTCGTCCATCAACAGTACGGCCGGCTCCATCGCCAGCGCACGAGCAATCGCCACGCGCTGTTTCATGCCGCCCGAAAGAGTATGCGGATAGGCATCGACAAATTTTGACAACCCAACCTTTTCGATCGCAACGCGCGCCCTGTCTTCACGTTCACTGGCGGCAAAGCGGCCCGTTGAGCGCATGGGGAAGACAACATTCTGCAGAACCGTCTGCCACGGCAGCAGTTGGTCGAATTCCTGAAACACGATCATCCGATCCGGGCCGGGGCGGGTGATGCGTTGGCCATTGAGGCGGATTTCGCCTTCAACAGGCGTCAAGAAGCCGCCAATGCTCTTGAGCAATGTGGATTTGCCGCAGCCAGATGGCCCAAGCAGAACGAAGCGATCGTTTTCATACATGTCAAACGATACGCGATGCGTGGCGGTTACGATCTGCTGACGTGTCGCATATTGGAGCGTCACGCCATCAACGCCAAGCAGTGGCTGCGAACTGTGGTTGGTCTGCTGCATGAATATCGTTCCTGATGCATGGGCCTTGACCCAGATTGTGCAGGGCCAAGAAGGTGCCTTTGAGCTGTGGTGTGATCAGCTGCCTTCCCCCTGATTGATCGGCGGAAAGAAGACATCCTGCCATGTGGCAGGAACCGCCTTGAGTTGCCCCAGAGCGTGGATGAAGTTGGCCGTTTCAATCACGCCATTTGGAATGATGGTATATTCATGCGCATTGTTGCGGATGATCTCGATCTTCTGCTCGTCGCTGACCTTGGACGGTTCGGCGGCGAAATAGATTTCGGCCGTTTTCTCGATATTGTTGGGAATGAACGCATCCGCTTCCTGTAATGCGGCAAGGAAGGCCTTGATGGTCAGCGGATTGTCGCTGACAAACTGTTCGAGCCCCGCCGTCACACCATTGGTCATGTCCTTCGGATTGAACTCGACCGAGCTGCCGATGACATGGACATTTGGCGCGCGTGACAGCACTTCGGCAAAAGGCGAAGTGGCAAAATAGACCTGAACCGTATTGCCGGTGGTAAGCGCAGCCACGGCATCGGGATGAGGCAGGGTAACCAGCTGCTGGTCAAACCTGTTGGCATTGCCCGGTCCGAATGTTTTTTCTGCCGCGCGGCGCAGGATCACGGCTTGCGAGCTGGTCGGGCCTGGCACGGCAATCTTGTCGGTCGGGCGGATATCGGCGATGGATTTGATCGCCGGATCATTGGCATAGATGGTGTAGGTGCCTTTCCAATAGGCACTGATGCCGCCCATCCTGTAATTGTTGCGCGTTTTCTCCCAGCTGATCAGAAGTGGCTGCATGCCCATGGCGGCGATATGGACATTGCCACTCAGGACAGCTTCGGTGAGCGCAGTCGGTCCGCCCAGGCGCACGATCTCGAAATCCGTCCTGGCGCCAACCGCTTCAGCATGTTTCTTGAATAGGCCAAGCCTTTCCGCGATGATGAAGTTGAGATAGGGCAGACCATTCTGGATACCGAGAACGGTTTTGGCAGCACCCTGCGCGCGCACGATGGATGGCGCGGCGAGACTTGCGGCAACACCGGCCAGAAGCTGCAATCCCTGACGTCTTGTAAAAAGCATGCAAAACTCCTTGCGCTAACCTGTCGTGCAGGAAAGCGTCTGCGTTCGATATGATCTGTGTGCTGACCGCCGGAGCAATTCAGGTTTTACGGAACGGCTGATTGCTCCAACCTATTGTTTTATTGCAGTTCCTGACAGAAACCGGTATCACTTTCCCTGGAACTGCTTTGAAGCGGTGCTAAATTTAGTTCACGTCATTGCTCAAATTGCGGATCAATCGGAATGTTGTAGCCAATGGCCAGCCTGTTGGTTTCATTGGCAAGCGCAACGACGGCCATGAGTTCGTTGAACTGTTCTTCCGTCATGCCTGCCCTGATCGCGCCCGCACGGTGACTGGCAATACAGTAGCGACAATTATTGGTCACACTGACGGCTATATAGATGAGCTCCTTGACCAGCGGATCCAGCGCGCCAGGTGCCATCACCTCTTTCACATTGTTCCATATACGACGAAGCATTTTCTCGTCGACGGCAATATGCGTCCAGAAATTGTTGACCCGATCCACCTTCCGCAGGGTCTTGATTTCATCATAAACAGCACGCACCGCGTCTGAGGCATTCTCATAATCGATTGCACGTGACTGAGACATGGCGTTTCTTTCATCATTGTTTCTGAAAGGAACAATTACACAAGCTTTTCTGTCGTGGAAGGGGAATTATTCTGATCAATAATGATCGAAAAAACGACTTTATCTATTTCTGACAAAATGTCCGTCGTCGAATGATTTGAGACTATTTGTGTTTTTGAAGATTGGAGTTTCCGGCTCGGTTTTGGGTTTGATTTAAGCGGCTTTGGCTTGGTGGTTCAAGCGGCGTTTTCTGATCGTGTCTCGTTTGATCCTTTCGCGTTCGAGCA